>JBCBHL010000477.1:0-4727 GCA_038525605.1 Bacteroidota bacterium | reverse complement strand
TTTTTGCACTTGAAGACTCATGATCAAATAATGCATAAGGATTTTGCAGAGGATTAATATCAATAGCAGCGCCATATGCATGGCTAGAGTATCCATTTGTTAGAGTTCATGATGCGTCTACCATTAAAAGCAGAAGAATTATTATCATTCATTGAGTCTACATCGGATCCATTGTAGATGTCCATGGATACTGCTTTATTGATTTGAAATTTTAGTTCGAATAGCTCTTTGAAAATTGATAGAGCATTTTGAGACAGTTTTTTATGTATAATTATATTTCCCCTTTTGACTTCTTCGGAAAAATTATAGTGCGGGAAGACTACAATGCGTAGATCTGAAAGTTCAATAGGACATTCTGAGCTCCAACAATTATTTTGAACTATATTTTGTTTGTCATTTAAGCTAAGCTGCGTTATTGAAAATTCTATCATACTTTTTAGTATAAAGTTTAAGGGTTTAGATGTCCCCAAGTTTATCACTAAAATACCTAGATTTTTGTATTTATTAGCTTGTTTTTCAAGTCATGGGTAGGAATTATAGTTTTGGAAGCGAAATAATCATTCCCTATGTATTGTTTCTTTTTCTTATGGTTGAGAGTAGTTATTCTAACTTGATGCTAACATGAGATTTGGAATACTTTCCCTACCTTTGCAACAAATGAATAAAAATATACTAAGCATAAGTCTTCAGGATCGCCATTTTTTACCCTCAGAGAGTAAGGGCAGGGACGCATATGCTTATGTTAAAATAAAGATATCAAGATAGAATTTTAAGATATATAATGATAAAGCAAGAGCGTCCTTCGAAAGTTGGACGCTTTTTTTATGTCAAATTCTGAAAAAAATGTTTAAAGACTAAATAACATAACGATAGTACTTTGAATCAAGAAACAATTGAGAGACAGACAGTTGTAAAATTGAAAAAACTTACTGTAAAGTAGGGTGGAATTATATTGCCTAAGCAGTTATATAACTAATTGATTATCAGTAAATTAATTTTAAAATTCTCTTGTTTGTTAAAATTATTCATTTCACCTTTGCATCACAGAAATACGAATAACAACATAATTCAAGAACAGAATCAATAGAAAGTAAAACACATAAGAAAATGAATTTATTACATCTACATATCGAACTCTTACGTCAACCCTCGCTTCGATTTAGTTTCGATTCAGAGCAGGATTTTGACCGTTTAATATGGGATGCGAATATGACTTGATAAACAAGAACATATCAAAATGCTAAGAAAGCATCCCACCGAAAATGGGATGCTTTTTTTATTGTGTGCCTGGCATAAGCATTGCCTATAGGGTGAAAGTCCCGAACACACCTCAGCAGTAGGAAGTGTTAGCTTGAGGCAAGGGTGTCCATTGTGAAGTGGAATCTGAAGGAAGCCTGCGGCAAAGTTCTGGCCTGACGAACAGAAACTATATATAAGGCCAAAGTGAACTGGATAAGGTTGCAATACAAACTGAAGTCCAATACTGCTCGGAGTTCACATGGTAGATATGGCAGGTAGATGGAATGAAAGTCAATGTTTTTACCCGGGGAGATCTCATGGACGTATGAGGCTCTTTTTTTCTGAGTAAGTATGGAGTAAAGCTTGTCATGAGAAGTCAGCAGAGGTCATAGTAACTACTAGCAACGAGCCGACAATATGAAAAAAAAAAGTCGGATGGTCTCACAAGGTAGCGAAGGACTGAACTTTAAGTAGTGAGAACCAATGGAAGTTACCGGATAGAAGGCAGAATGCAGAAAATCTTAAGAGATAAGAACTACCCATCGAAAGATAGGACGGAATCCGAAAGACAGGTGGGAGTGCAGACTTTTCTCTGGATAACCAAAAACAGTCTCACAAACACAAACCAATCATTAGTCGGTTTGTTAGAGCAGATTCTATCACCAGATAACCTGAGTTTGGCTTACCAACAGGTACAGCGTAACAAAGGTTCAGGTGGTATAGATGGTATGCAAGTCACAGACTTACATGGCTATTTGATCAAATATGGAGAGGCTCTAATATTTCGGCTACTGTCAGGTAAATATATCCCCAATCCAGTTCTCAGGGTAGAGATACCTAAAGACAATAAAGGGAAGAGACAGTTGGGTATTCCTACAGTTATCGATAGGGTTATTCAACAGTCTATATCTCAAATCCTGACCCAAATTTATGATCCCTGTTTCAGCACCTACAGTTATGGCTTTAGGCCAAAACGGAACGCTCATCAAGCTTTAAAGCAGTGTCAGGACTTTATATCATCAGGTTATAGTTACATAGTAGATTTAGACTTGTCAAAGTTTTTTGATACCGTTAGCCATTGCAAGTTGATAGAAGTACTATCACGCAAGGTAAAAGATGGTCGAGTATTATCTCTTATTCATAAGTACTTGAATGCAGGGGTTTATGTAGGAGGTGACTATAAGTCTAGTGAATTAGGCGTACCTCAAGGAGGGCCATTAAGTCCATTATTGGGTAACATTATGCTTAACGAATTGGACAAAGAGTTAGAAATGCGAGGGCATAAGTTTGTTCGCTATGCAGATGACTTAGTCATATTCTGCAAAAGCAAGCGGTCGTCAGAACGAGTAATGAAATCCATTACCAAGTTCATCGAAGGGAAGTTGTACTTAAAAGTGAATAAGGAAAAGAGCCAAGTAGCACCGTTCTATGGAGTGAAATTCTTAGGATATTCTTTCTACAAGAATCATAAGAGAGAGGTGCGTTTACGGATTCACCCTAAAAGTGTATCTAAGATGAAGTCGAAGATAAAACTGCTTACATCTCGTAGCAATGGCTGGGGTACAGCAAAAAGGAAAGAATCCCTCCGCCAGTATATTGTTGGTTGGGTTAACTACTTTAAGCTGGCGGATATGCAGAAACTGTTGTCAAGAGTCGATGAATGGTACAGAAGGCGTATCAGGATGATTATTTGGAAACACTGGAAACGAATAAGAACGAAAGTACGTAATCTGGTCAAGCTAGGAGTAAAAAAGTCCAAAGCTTTTGAGTGGGCTAACACGAGAAAGAGCTACTGGCATATTGCTAATAGCTTTATACTCAAAACCACGATTACCAAGACTCTACTTAGAAAAGCAGGTTATCTATTCTTATCCGACTATTACCAAAAGGTTAGGGTTAAAACTTAGAGAACCGCCCAGTACGGAACCGTATGCTGGGTGGTGTGAGAGGACAGTAAGGGAAATAATCCCTTACTTCCTACTCGATTCCTGGAACAGTAGCAAAGTAGGTCAATGCGCCGCTCTGAAAAAGCGGAGATATAGCCGGGTGGCCGGTGCCATTCAATTCCTATCTGTTCCACAACACAGTGCTGTAACTCAACGGCTAGAGTGCTCGACTGTCTCTCGAGTGGTTGCGGGTTCGAATCCCGTCAGTACTGCAATATCTGAGAAGATAATGGTCAGGTTGTTTACCCGTCTTGGACGCGGGAGGTCGCAGGTTCGAATCCTGCTTCTCAGACTTTTTTGCTCCGTTCGTATAATGGCTTAGTACACCCGACTTTCTCTCGGGAAATACGGGTTCGATTCCCGTACGGAGTACAAAATGGTGTCTTTAGTTTACCAGGCACAATACCTCACTGTGACTGAGGAGAACAGGGTTCGAGACCCGAAGACACCCAAATAGGAATATAGTTCAATTGGATAGAATATTGGGGTACGATCCCGAAGATGTGAGTTCGAGTCTTACTATTCCTACAGTTCGCTAATGCGGCAACAATGATTCATGGTGTAATGGTAGCATATTTGACTTTGACTCAAATGGTTCAGGTTCAAATCCTGATGGATCATCAATTTTAAAGATTTAAAAACAAAAGCAATGATTAGAAAAACTCAAATATTATCGCTCTCACTTTTATCCAGTTGTCTGTTAAAAACATGACGAGGCTTAATTACTATAATCTGTAATTGAATGTTAATTCATAAGCCTCTAGACTACATAGAGGCTTTTTTATGCCCTGTTGGTGGAACTGGCATACACGCCTGATTTAGAATCAGGATCTTGAGGGTTCGAATCCCTCACAGGGTACAACTGCGGAAGTAGACAAATTGGTAAAGTCACCTCATTCAAACTGAGGAGTGTAAAGGTTCGATTCTTTTCTTCCGTACAAAAATGCTCATGGTGGAAGCGGTCGCCGCTGCGATGGCATACACGACAAGCTTAAGACTTGTTTTTTCCGGGTTCGAGTCCCGGTGGGCATACCTGGAGAGTAGGCAAATATTGGTTCGCTGCGCTCGCCTGCTAAGCGAGTTCTCAACTTTGAGGTGAAGGTTCGATTCCTTTGCTCTCCGCAATTAATAATGGAGGTAGTCCGGTTGGTCGAGGACGCTGTCTTGAAAACAGTCGGGTGTAAAAGCTTCGGGGGTTCGATTCCCTCTGCCTCCGCTTTGAAAGTAAATATATACAAAGTAGATAGTGATTGATCATTATCTATTCTGTTTGCTATGTACTTGTTGTCTAGAAATATGACATTCTATTGTTGTCATTGATAATTTTGTCAGAGGTTTAGAAGTGAAATTAATGATGTTTGAATATACTTAGTTTTGACGGTAGGCCAAACCTATCTTTATATAGTGCGCTGAAGTAGTCAGCTTTTTTATATCCAAGTGCATAGGACAATTCCTTGACTGTTTCAAACCTCTCTTCTTCAATATATTTTTTTGCAAGCTGAAGTTTAATTTCTTTGATGAAATCCTTAATCCCTAAACCGG
>JBCBHL010000476.1:0-4746 GCA_038525605.1 Bacteroidota bacterium | reverse complement strand
GCAAATCCTACCAAACGGGAAGTCACCATTGAGCACCTTCTGAGTATGACTGCCGGCTTTGTCTGGAACGAATCACTCACACCGATTGATGAAGACAGAAATAACCTGGGGCAATTACTGGAATCTGATGAATATGTAGCGTATGTTTTAAATCAACCTCTGGAAGCGCCACCAGGAAGAAGATTTTCTTATAATTCAGGTTGTAACATCATTTTGTTGAATATAATGGATAAACTCCTGGATGAGTCTCTTGAGGAATATTTTGAACTAAGAATTTTTTCCCCCTTGGGTATTGAAGATTATCAGGTCAGCAACACGCCTACCGGACTACCTAATTACAGCACTGGTTTAATTATGAATCAGCTCGATCTGACAAAAATCGGCTATTTGATGTTAAAAAACGGCGAATGGGATGGCCTGCAGATCATTGACAGCAGATGGATGGATCAAATACTTGAAAGCCAAAGTACCATCAGTAATCAAAATGATTTTGGCTATAACTGGTGGTTGTTCAACAATGAATCATTCATATTCACTAATTACAGTGTAGATGATGTTAATTACTTGTATGGTGCCAGAAATCAAGGCATCTACTTCTCTCAAAAAAATGACTTACTTGTAGTTATCAATAACGGTATTGATCCAGGCAGAAGTTTCTCAAATTCAAGCTTTTGGGCTTTTACCAGGGTACTCGATTCCTTGTTGCCAGTACAATTTTAATGAATCAGGAAATCTCTGAAAGTAATTTAAACAGTGACTTAATCTGGAAGCAAATTATGTCTGATGACGTCAATGCTTTTCAGATGCTTTTTAATGCATTTTACGAAAACCTGGTTTCTTATTCTCACAGATTTACACAACAACAGGTCATAAGTGAAGAAATAGTTCAGGACGTATTTATTTCACTTTGGGAACGAAGAAGAAAAATCACTATCCAAAGTTCTTTAAAATCATACCTGTACAGAGCAGTAAAAAACAGAACCATCAATTACGTTAAAAACCAACTTCCCAAAGATCAGGTAACCACCGACTTAAATGAAAACTTAACCATTACAGAGAGTAACGATGAACCAGGTAGCGAAACGGAGCTCAAAGAAGCAATCGACAAGGCAGTATCCCATCTTCCCGATAAATGCCGAACAATTTTTTTACTTAGCAGAGGTGAAGGATTAACGCATAAAGAAATTGCCGCAGAGCTGGATATTTCCACAAAAACCGTTGAAAACCAGATAGGTATAGCGATCAAAAAACTAAGAACATCTCTGAAGCCATTCCTCAATTCCATAGTATTTTCAGTGATCTTTAAAATAGTTTTGAATATCTTTTGGGGGTTCAACTAATAATTAGTGACTTAGTTGTAACTAAACCACCTTATTATCGTAATATGATGCCCAGCAATGACTCCCGTTCCGATGGATGGGTCAAAAAGAAAATAATTGACAATGATTATTCTGATGATTTTTCTCAACAGGAAAGGCTTGAAAACGACCATGTAATCAGGCATACATCAGGTTTGAAAATAGATGTTGAAGAAGGATGGAATGCCGTGCGCAATAGCATCGACGTTTCTGGTCGCCCTCTTAAAAAATCGAATACCAGCAGAAACCTGATGCGTTTTGCTGCGGCCATTACTTTGCTGATCGTTGCGGCAGTTGTGGTATTCAATATCAGTGAAACAAACACATTGGATTTGGTTTATGAAACCGGCACATCTAATGAGTTGATTGAGTTAAAAGACGGTTCCACAGTAAACCTCAATAAGAATAGTAAATTAATAGTCGACAAAGATTACAACTCCGGATCCAGGAAAATGATGCTCACAGGTGAGGCATTGTTTTCCGTAAAAAAAGATCAAAACAAAGCACCATTTAGTGTAGCGACAGATCAGGGTTTGATCACAGTACTAGGCACAGAGTTTAACGTAAAGACTGATCAAAGTACACAGGTTTACGTGAAACACGGTAAAGTGTCTCTTTCCGGTAAGTCTTCAGATAGCAGCATACAGTTAACAAAAGGTGAGTTGGGAACAGCAGATAGCGCAGGTAAGCTTTCAAAAGCCGCCGGCAATGAAAATATGCTTTTCTGGTATTCTAACACCCTGACCTTTGATGGTGTTGAGTTGATCGATATCGTGGAAGAAGTAAATGAAAGGCTTGGCACTGAAATCACAGTGAATCAAAATATAGCACAATCAAAGCTTACATTAAGTTTTAAAGGAAATACCGCTGAAGACTTTTTCAAAGAACTTAAAATTGTAAAAGCTGTTGAAATCACTCAGAAGGGTACTGTTTATCACATCAGCGACATGTAACAAGGAAAATTTTAGAGTAGTTACTTGCGAAAGCGACCATAAGGTCGCTTTTTTGCATTATAAGCTTAGACTATGAAGCTTCACCTGCTTATAACAATCGCAATTTGTACATTGCTTTTGCGCGGACAAGTGCTCCTATCGCAAGAGCAACAGGCAGGTACTGTCACTATCGAGCAAACCGGATCTTACACAGTTGGTAGTTTACTGGAAAAAATCAGATCCACCAACTTCATATCGTACGAAAATCGCATCATCCCTTTCAACGCTACCATTGAGCTTCAGAAAGGCACCTACACACTCGCTGGCATATTGACTAAAATCTGTCAACCTAATCGATTGAGATTCAGCATTGAGCAAGGCAAAATCTATATCAACAGACGTAATACCAAAACAGCTAAAACTACTGCCGTTCAATACTTTACACTTAGCGGAACGATCCTGGATCAAGCCAACGGAGAAGCCGTCATTGGCAGTAGTATCAGCATCGTAAATCAGGGCGGAATCGTCTCTAATGGCTATGGTTTTTACAGTATTACACTTCCGGCAGGGGAATACGTCATGAACATTAGTCACACCGGCTATCAACCTCGAAGTGAGATAGTCAGTCTGGAAAGGAACCTTTCATTAAATATTAACCTATCGGAAAGAGTCAACAGTCTCAATGAAATAGTAGTTCAGGGGCGGCAACCTCAGGAAAACATCAATGGAGTTATTCCCGGTGTCAATAATCTTAATTTCAGAAATGGTGGAGAGATTCCTTATTTCTTAGGTGAAGTCGACGTTTTGCAGGGCTCATTGCTGTTACCCGGAATTAGCAACCTGGGCGAAGATTCGAACGGCATAAATATCCGTGGTGGCTCCCCTTCTCAAAACCTGATTTTACTGGATGAAGCTGTCATATTCAACGCGAGTCACTTGTATGGACTGATTTCAATCTTTAATCCTGAATCAGTGAATGATGCTGAGATTTTTAAGGGCAGCATTCCTGCGAGGTATGGTGGAAGAAACGCATCAGTCATAAACATCCGTCAGAGAGAGGGTAATAACAAAGATTTTAACGTAGCTGGCGGTATCGGGCTTGTGGCCAGCAGGCTAACAGTGGAAGGACCGCTCATCAAAGATAAGGCGTCTTTTCTGGTATCTGCCAGAAGGTCGCTGGTCAACCTGTCAGGATTAACAACACTCGATCCAAGCAGGGCCAACTTTTTAGACCTCAATTTCAAACTGAGCCTGAAAGCCAATCAGAAAAACAAGTTTTACCTATCAGGGTATTTTGGTGATGATAGAAGCAATAACAGGCTGGATCTATCGAGGAAGTGGGGTAACAGAACGCTAACGCTGAGATGGAACCACATTTTTAATGAGAAACTTTTCTCCAATACCTCTTTGATTTTTAGTGAGTACACCTATCGTGTGACTAACGAAAGAGAGGCGGGTAGCTTCCAGGGAACTTCGAAAATTCTCAACTACGATGCAAAATTTGATTATAGCTACTACCTGTCGAACAATCAGTTGATAAATTTCGGTGGTGGTTTGAATGCGGTCATTTCAAACCCCGGAGACAGACTACCTCTCCCTGAAAGTGGCGCTACTATTCCCATTCAACTGGATACAGAACTGGCCTTAATCCCCTATTTATACCTGGAGCGTGAAGGTAAAATTGGCAAATTCAATTTTAATTTAGGAGCGCGGTTTTCCACCTTCCTCAACATCGGTCCCGAGGATGTTTTAGTCTATGGTTCAGATGACCGATCACTGGAAAATGTTACTGACACCATTTCTTATGATGCCGGAGAAGTTTCGCAGAGATATTTTAGCTTCGAACCCAGAGCTTTTCTATCCTACACCATCAATAAAAACTCCTCCCTCAAATATTCCTATTCGAGAAACTATCAGTTCTTACATCTGATATCGAACACGCTATCTCCTTCTCCTACCGATATCTGGAAAATCAGCGACAACTACATAGAACCGACCATTTCGGACCAGATCAGTTTAGGTTTCTATAAAAACTTAAAGAATAATGAATTTGAAACCAGCGTGGAAGCGTACTACAGACGATCTCAAAATGTTGTCGAATACAGAGACAATGCAGACCTGGTACTCAATGAAAACATCGAAACAGAGGTACTTTCAGGTATTGGGAGGGCTTATGGACTGGAACTTTTCATCAAAAAGAACAGCGGCAGACTTACTGGCTGGATAAGTTATACCCTGTCAAAAAGTGAAACAAGAGTCAGTAATGACAATCCTATTCTAAATATTAATTCTGGTGAATATTTTCCCAACAATTTTGATCAGACGCATCAGTTTAGCACAACGGGCATTTACAATATATCGACCAGGTTAAGCCTTTCTGCTAATTTCATATTCGCTACCGGAAAACCAACTACTTTACCCGCAGCGAAGTATGAACTGGGGGGAATCGTTGTTCC
>JBCBHL010000475.1:0-4771 GCA_038525605.1 Bacteroidota bacterium | reverse complement strand
ATTAAAGCTAATTATACCGATACTAAACAACTATTTCTACCTATTTGAAAAACAATGCTTACGTCGAACTCACGTTAAACTATTGAAATCCTCTTTGGATGGTAACAAAGATGCTTTAAATCAGCTCATAAAAATACACAGGCCTTATATTTTCAACGTGGCATGGAAATTTACCTTTGACCCTCAAGATGCTGAAGACTTAACACAAGAAGCACTTATCAAGGTGATAACCAAGCTATCACAATTTAAATTCGAAAGCCAATTTAGAACCTGGCTCTATCGCATTGTATTTAACGAATTTTTGTTGTCCAAAAGACGAAAAGGAGAAAAACAATTCACGGATTTTGAAAATCAAGGAAAACGACTCGACTCTATTGAAAATGCAATTGTAGAGGAAAGTGAAGAAAAGGAATATGAGGAATTGGCAAAGGAACTTAGATATCGTTGTCTATCAGGTATGATCATGTGTCTTACCAGGGAGCAAAGACTTTTATTTATTGTCGGAGAAACATTTGGAGTCGACCACAATTTAGGCTCTGAAATATTCGGAATGACAAAAGCTAACTATAGAGTAAAGCTTCACAGAGCAAGAAAGGAGTTAATCAACTTTATGCAACAAAAATGCGGACTGATGAACCCGGAAAATCCTTGCAGATGTGGTAAAAAAGCAAAAACTATGCACAAAAATGGTTATCTCACTGAAGACCAACAGCTTTTCAATGCAGGTTACAAAACCAGAGTAGCGGACTATGCCTTTCAGAACAGTGAGTTGATTGCTGATATTGTAGATAAAAAGCATTTAGAGTTACTCCGGGATATTCCGGCGAAGGATGATTTTTCTAATGAAACCATGGTTGAGGAAGTTATTGGGAATAATGAATTGCTAGATTTTTTTGAGCTAAACTAGTACTGACCAATACTTATAAAAAAGCCCGTGATTGTGAAAATTACGGGCTTTTTGTTTTCTGTTTTGTAACACCAGAGAGTTTTCTGTATCAAAAGTGCGAGTTAACAATTTATACAAAATGGAGATAAAAAAGGAAATCGAAATTAATCGTCCAACTCAAGAAGTATGGGAGGTTTTGGGGAATCAATTTACAACTGCCTACAAATGGGCAAGAGGCTTGACTCATTCCGAAGGTTTTGGAAAACAAGTGTTTCAAGGGGCAGAATGTAGCAATAGAACCTGTGAAGTTCCTGGCTTTGGAACAATTCAGGAAGACATCAAAAAATTCGATTCAAAAAATTATGTGTTGGTGTATGAAGTCGTGAAAGGCTTTCCTGGTTTTATCACCTCCGCTGTTAATACATGGTCTTTGGAAATAAAGGGAAGCAATACGATTGTAAGGATGCACATGAAAATGCAAACCAAAGGCTTTAAAGGTGCCATTATGGGGCCAATGATGAAAATGCAACTTAATAAAACTGTAGCAGGCATTATTGAAGACCTAAAAGTATTTGTCGAAACAGGCAATCCAAGCGGATACAAGCAAAGAGAATTGGCGAAAAATCGAAAGAAAGCAACCTAATTCTGTAACACATCCATCTAAACTGTATCAAAAGGGCAAGTTTTAAAAATCAAGGAAGTATGAAATATCCAAAAGTTAACGAAAGCTTAAAAATTAATGCCCCTGCATCGGGCATTTGGAATCGAATCAAATCATTTGACAGGGTAGAAGACTATGCAGGTGGTATGATTTATCACAGTGAGGTAAAAGGCCAAGGTGTAGGTTGCGAAAGAACTTGTACTATGAACTCTGAACAAGGAGAAATTACCATTAAAGAAGTTATTATCGAGTTTGATGATTCTGTAAAGCACTTAAAATATTCAGTTCAAAATCCCCCAATGCCAGTAATGAACATGGAAAACAGCATTTCTGTAAAAGACCTGGGAGAAGGTAGCGAAGTGACTTGGGAGAGCTATTTTGATGCCGAAGATTCCCAGGTTGAAGAAATTAGCTCAATGCTTCAAGGTATGATCAAAATGAACTTAGAAGGAATTAGAAATTTATTTTAAACTTAAAATTAAATCAAAAATGAAAAATTTATTTTTAGGGGCGATAGTCCTTTTGCTGAGTGTAAATTTCGCTACGGCACAATCAATGGGAGAGCCAAAAGTTCAATTCAGTAAAATAATCAATATATCTGCGAATGAGTTTTGGAAAACTGTCAGACAAATGGACAAAATTGATCAGTACTCCTCAAATATTGCAAGAGTTGAATGGACGGGAAAAATTGGAAAGGGAGGTCAAAGAGTGTGTTATACGCCAGATGGCAAAGGTTACTTTAAGGAAAAGATTGTCGCTTACAACGAATCAGCAAAAACTTTTTCATATTCTTTATTAGAAGGAGCACCTGTAAAAGGAATGGTCAACACCATAAAAGTAGTTGATCTAGGTTACGGCAAATGTGTCTTTGTATTTTGGTCTGATTATGAACAGTTTATTGAAAATCCACAAATGACACAGGAGCAATTCCATGCGTTCATGACCAATTCTCTAGAAGAAATGACAGAAAAAATGGCTAAGGACTCATAAACGGCAGTGCCTAAGAATGTGTATAAGCAATAGCGGTTTGAGTGCATACTTGAGCCGTTTTTGCGTTTTTATAAATATCTTGCTGTTCGACAGCTTAGTGGTGTGAAATCCCAGTCTGTCGACAGGCAGGCGCTATTGCTCGTACAAACCGTATAGGTCACTTAGTATTCTCTACCGAATTCAGGAAATTGGAAAAGTCATGGACTCCAAAATCGAAATAACAAATTTAATAGGCACGACTGTCGCCTTGTTCAAATAGGCTAGTAATGAAATTCGAAGTTTGTTGAAGCTTGGGCTATTAGACTATGTTGAAAAGAGCATAATAAATACTTCATCCATAAGCCTGCGCGGCGCGGCTAAATGAGCTATTTGCAAAGGCCTGAGCTATCCTATACTTTAGTAGATGCTAAAAAGGCGTTGAAGCACACGCCATATCTGAAGGATGTCGGTAATTCAAGCGATGCAGAGACAGAAATATAGAGGTAAAGTCTTGAATTTATTCCTTTCTGTATTGAATTCAGAAATTAGAGTCTGGATTAGGACAATGCGTAAAAACAGTAAAAATATAGGTAATTGTATTTAGTCCATATAAAAACTGAAAATGGGTACTACGAATAGAATTTATAAGTTGAAACGAAAAGATTTACGACTAGAACGTGCAATTGAAATCACAAAGAAACTAAATTCGGAAATATGTATAGGAAAAAATAAGAGATTCAGATACGACTTTCAACTAGAAAACCCAGGTGAACTAGAGGAAATTCGAAAAAAGTACTCAATTATTTCTCAAAACTTACTTTTGAGTTTTCAACTAAACGATTCAAACCAACTAAATAGAATATTTAATTCTCCAAAACTATATACAAACGCTTATTTTTTTAATCAAAAAAATACTAACCCTGATAAAAGTTACACAAGCTATTGGATTGATATAAACGGTGAAAATCAGACTTTCTGGCTGTCAATTAGTCTACCATATACTGCAGGAATAGAAGCTTCAAAAATTGAATTAGAGAATGTCCTAAATTACCTCGTAAAAAAAGAATTGATTTTTATTGTTCATTACGAAATAAAGGATTTGTCTAAAATGATAATTGATTTAAACTCTTCAAAATTTAATGGTGGATGGTCATATAAGGATCGATTTACAATTAGCGCTTGGGGAAATTTTACACCAAAGGGAAGCAATCAGAAAAGACCAGCCGATGTAAAATTAACATTTGAATCAAAAGACTTTGAACGATATGGTGGATATGAAAAAATGGCCATTGAATTCCATAAAGCACTCACTGAATATTTTGATAATACTGAATTTTATGTGCAGGGTTCAATTATTTCAAAATTTGATACAGGTATATTAGAACAGCTGACTAATATTGAATTTACAAGTATCAAAATACCATTAAATGTTGATATGGAAGCTAAACCTAACTTTTCAATTTCAGATATTGATTTAACCTCAAATGAAGAAAAAAATATATCGATCGAAGAATTTGATTGGCTTGGAAGTAATCCTAATCATGGATTTAACAGAGTTAATTTGTGGATCAAAAACATCGATGATTTTGAACTTGATATAGAAATATCAAAAGAGATTAAAGATGACTATTACTTAAAAATAGAAAGCCTAATCGATGAGAAATTAGAATATTTAGGAATGGAATAAGAACTACCGACAACACTGTGTGAAAATGCATTAAAAATATCGGTTATACTTACCGTTGTAAGTAAGAAGAAGGGATAATGAGAAGAAAAATTTTGGTTGGAGACATTCATGGATGCCTGGCAACTTTTGAATACCTGCTCGAGCAAATTAATATCAATATTGAATCAGATAGCTTATATCTACTGGGAGATTATATCGATAGAGGCCCAAACTCAAAGGGTGTTATCGACAAAATAGCAAGTTTGATAAAAGAAGGGTTTGATGTAAAACCAATAAGAGGAAATCATGAACAAATGCTAATATCTGACCATCTCGCTGAGGTTAATAAAGGCTGGTTTGATATGGCTGATGAAGAATTCAAAAATAGCTTTGGTATAAAGAATTTAACCGAACTTCCGATTGAATACATTGACTTCTGTAAAAATTTACCATTTTATATTATTGAAGATGAATTCATTGCTGTCCATGCTGGAATTAATTTCAGAACACAGAATCCACTGGAACGTCTTGAAGACCTTATTTGGATAAGAGATTGGTATGATTCTATAGATTATGATTGGTTAAAAGG
>JBCBHL010000474.1:0-4780 GCA_038525605.1 Bacteroidota bacterium | reverse complement strand
AATTTCAATTTTAAAATAAATCTAAGCACTCCTAAACCGCTGATACCGCACGTCTAACCAGTCTTTGTTAGGTTTATACTCTTCCTTGCGAGGTAAAATCAATTTATGCCCATGGGTTTCTTGCAGACCATGCTTGAGCATTGGGCCGTCTATTTCCATTAGGATATCTTCTCTTACTTCCACTTGATAGTCTGGGCTTATGCCAATGATGTTCTGGTCATAAGCTGCATGATGAATTTTGCAAAGCGTTAACCCATTTTGTACTACTGGCTTCCCTCCTTCACTATCTGGTATAATATGAGCTGCATCCAACAACGACCTGTGCTTTAAACGACATATCGTACAGTGCTCTTTGTAGGCAGCGAGTACTCTTTCCCTAAAACTAGTCTGGTGCAGTCTCGTCAGCACTTCTCGAGTTTTATAACTTCTTCTATAAACTCCCTCTGGTTCGTTAAGGATATTGAGATTATCCAACACTTGCTCACTTTCTGCTGAAATACTGAAGCTCAATGTAGCAGGATCATCTCCCACTACAAAAAATGGAAAATCCACATAGTACTTGCCTTTGTAAATCTGATGTAGATAAATAATAGGAATCTGTTGAAGCATGCATTCTCTGAGACCAACATTGTCATAATGCATCGGATCAATTCCTCGGTAACTGTATGAAATGATGCCATTCTTTAAAATCTCATCATTGTAATTACTTTTTAGAACAGAGGTTATTGAAATTGGGAATTGCTTGATCTGTTTTGGTTTCCAAATTCCCTTTGCACCTATGAGAGAAACGGTCTCACCTTTGTAATTGAAACCTTTGGTGAGCGTCTGCCAATCTAGCACATGACCATAAATATCAATCTGCTGGCGTAACCATTCAAATATAGATTGTCTTATGATATGACTTGATCGATCTTCCAAATTGTTTACACTGGGTGCAGCGTGTGCCTCGCGCTAATAGTTAATTTTACTTATCAACCCTTAAACTAAGCAATCTGGTAGAATTAAGGAAGCGTAATAGTGGCTATTTGTCGGAGGAATTGAGTCTTTGTGATTTGCAATACCAATTTTTTGGTATTTATAAAATTTAATGAACAAACAATCCTTCCAACTCAATCCTCACTCTCATGCTAGAGATTGGGACTCTTGATCTCTTTTATCGATCATTCCCGTGAAGTATGAAGTGCTGTTTTGATTCAATTCAAAAAAGGCTGTGCTATAAAGTTTGAAGGAAGTTTTGAGTCGTCACTAATCAATCAAAGATGAGATGATTCATCTCATATCTTTTTCTATAATGCAAGACTCTTTTATCCGCTATTTTGTTACCAAAATTTACTGAATCACCATTGACAATGCAATTGTAAAATTCTATTTCACCTTCGAAATTTACGATCTCCTTTACCGTAACCTCACTATCGTAGACCTTAGTTATAGTTCCTAAAGTCGTGATTGTATCAGTTTCAATAACTGCGTCGAATATAACTGCATCTTCAACAGCCATCGTTGGGTTATCTACATCTCCGGTAAAATATGATTCTGATATGGCTATGTGATTTGCCACACCTTCATGTCTGACCGTTGAGTTACTATACGACAAAAGGTCTACAGAAGAAGAACGAGTTGAGAAATAAATGAATTTCACCTTATCCACAAATATATATTCACTTTTAGTGTCAATAAGAGTAAGTTCAATACTGTCTATTTTTGAGTACCATAACTGCCCAAGAACACACTTTCTGTAATCAATTGTCATATTCCCACAATTAGCAATATCTATATCGGAAAGGGCCTTAAAATTTCTTATTTGTTCGGTTTTACAGTTGATGTAATTGGGCAAAATGAGCCCTACATTTTCTGCGATATCATCAAATGGGGCTTTTTGAGTGAACGACCTTACAATTGACCAGGGTTTGTTGATAACCCCTTCCAAAGGAACGGAATCTATTTGCAGGTTGATGATCTCCTGAAGGATCTCATTATTGGGATTATTTCCCAATAACTCAATGTAGGAATTATATGTATTGTTCAACCTGTTGATACTCAGCTCATACCTTTGAAAGGCTACACCATACAAGGCAAAGTAAATACCAATTACCCATAAGATAAACTGACTTGGTTTTCGATCCTGATACTCATGTTCCATTGGTTTTCTGATCATCTGCATGATATAGCCAACACCTAGATAGATGTATGTAAACCTCCATATCCGTCCAATGTATTTAATCTTAAAGCTTTTCATCTTGAATATTGATGATGGGAAGTTAACAAACTATTTGTTGATATTCACAATACCAATTTCTGGGTACTTCTTATGTGAATGCTATTACACGAAACCTTTCCTATCACTATCTTTCTCGGCGAAAGATTCCTTCGCTGCGCTCGGAATGACATAAAGGGAACATTCCCACCACAACTGAACGTCATACCAAAATTTTATATTTGGAACGATCCCCTTTGTGGATACGATCAATAAAACATCTCGTATCTTATTACTACAGACTGTAAACTGGCCTGTAAAAATAAATCCCTGGCACAAAGCGCCAGGGATTACTGTCAAATAAAATGTTCGTTTTCAATAAAGGCTCTTAAAGCCGATCTATGCAATTGAGAAACTGCTATAAGATTGAGTTCACCGCCAGGCGGTTCCAATCAATTCAGACAATGCTAAAGAACTGAATTCTCGTACTTTAACAATTTCTACTGCATAGTTTGAATTAAATCTGCTTTAGAAAATCAACCACCTCTTTATCGAAAACTACTCTCATTCATCAGAATCGCTACCGTCGGTAGTAACGTCATTCTGATCTTGGTTATCATCAGAAAAATCGTCATCATTGGTATCTGAATCTTTGTTTTCATCCTCAGATTTGTCATTATCTCTCCTCGTTTTCCTGGCTCTGGCAACAACCATAATATCAGTTGTGATCACATTCAGACGTTCTATCAGATTGGCTATTGTCTCTGTCTCCGCCCCTTCTGCTGTTTCCGCCAGGATATTGATCGCGCTCAACAAGGAATTAACATGAGGCACAGCCGTGCTTCTGGCCTTATCCATAGATGGATATTGGTTTTCGATATCAGCCGACTGCTTTTCATTTGTCAAAGCATCGAAATCTTTCTGCGCTTCTTTCAATTCATTGTATGCATCCATGACATTTAATGTCGTAAGATGCGCCTGATTTTCAGGTTTGTCCAATTCATCTATCAACGCATCGAGCTTACCAGATTGCTCCACATATCCCAGCCTGTAGATCTGTAATCCTATACTTTCAAAAATAGGCCAGATCAGTGCTTGCGCTTCTCTTACTGCCGGGTCTTTTCTTCGTCTGCTACTTTCGATGTTATCCCGCAGACCTACAAACAGGTCTTCTCTAATGCTATCGGCTTCTGCAACAGCTCTGATTTTAGCATTTTTCACCATGGACAATGCCCCTTTGATGTTTTTTTCATCCGTCTGCAACAATCCGATAATCCTCATAATGAAAGGATCTATTGTTCCAAGAGTGAGTATTGCAATAATGTATTTTCCTATAATTTCTGCCAACTCTGCAGGAAGCAGAAAGCTGGTTCTTAGCTTTTTCAGCATGGTCTTATTGATTTATTTTAAACAATTTTTAAGGATCCCGATGGCCATCGTAAATCGGACGCAAACTAAAAACAGCTTTTTCAAAATTCCAAATATTTTTTACAGAACGATTATAATAATCTAATAAAAACGGCCAGAACCGAGCTAAAATTCTGCTTACAATCAGCCATCATTTTTGATGGAATATGTTATTGTTCCACGGCTGTAAACTTCTGATTTTCAAGGTCTAAATCAACTGATCAATTTTAGCCACCAGAGGAACTTCTTTGAGAAACGGGAGTCACTTCGATAGAAAGAAAAAAAATTTCCGAAAGCTGGCTGCATTCATTCACAAAAAAAATATTTTCATCGAAATCCGATAGCTTTTAGTCTCCGAAAGAAAAAATATTGAGAAAGCTGGCAGCTCTTCAAGCGCTAAGAAAAAATTTTATGGAAATCTATCAGCTTTCCATCTTCAGCATAAAAAAATGGTGGAAAACTGGCTGCATAGGAAAAAAGAGAGGAAAAATTTTCAAAAAGCTACCTGCAGAACCTTCGAAAAAGAAAAAATTCTGATAATAACGACAGATGTCCATCTTTTTAAGAAAAAAAACACAAAAATCTGTGGGCATTTGATACTTGATCAAAAAAAAATGAAAAAAGCTGACGGATGTCCATAATTGCCAAAGAAAAAACCGAAAAAGACTTGAGATGTCTCTAATCGATAGAAAAATTCTGACAAAAGCTATCAGATGTCAGAGGAAGACAAATAATTAACGCACGCAACAATCAATGCATGTCACTGCGACTTGTTCACCGTGAGTTTACTGAAGGTGAAGGAGAAACAATCTTACTGTTAAATATTGGTGAAAAACACCAACATTGGCTGGAGGTCTTCTTTCTGCACGTAAGATTACTTCCCTGTCTACCGAAACATTTGTGAAGGCAGGTTCGATTTAGTATATATAGCTAAACAAGATAATTCACCAATCTCATCGTAATAACGCAAATGAAAAGATCAATCGACAATTTAGCGTCATTGTGAATGCTGTTAACAAAACTCCATATTTAAGTATAGAACAATACCAGCATGAAACAATCTTACATTGTAAGCCGAAGCTTCTAGCGAAGGTTTACTTCTTGGAGGTCTTCTTTCTGCACGTAAGATTACTTCCCTGTCTACCGAAACATTTGTGAAGGCAGGTTCGATTTAGTATA
>JBCBHL010000473.1:0-4811 GCA_038525605.1 Bacteroidota bacterium | reverse complement strand
TAATTTTCACACCCAAAGCATCAGACTTAGCCGCCAGGCTTGCTTTCACATATTCACCGATTTCATCCTTTTTCTCAAGCAATTCATCCAGTGTATAAGTGCTCACGAATTCCCTGAGCGCCAACTGAACAAGTGTGTAAAGTTGCTTTTCAAAATCCCTGTTATCGATCAGGGCTTTTTCGATATCCACAACTTTGTACAACACCTGGAAATTTACTCTCAGCCCGGCCTTGTCTTTGGTCAGAATCTCCTGACCGCTGACCTCCAATGCCACCTGTCTGGTATCAGCTTTGATCACCGCTATTGGTGTAGCATTTTTCCAGAAATAGTAAGTACCACTTTGCAGTGTTCCTACATATTTTCCATCGACAAAGAGTACACCTAATTCAGATGGGAATACCTCGAATACCCTGATGTAAGACAATATCTCTCTTTTCATCAGAATAGCAGTTTTCACATCTGCAATCATTTCAGTGCTGCTGATGTCTATGTAGTCGAAACTGTAAGACTTCACGCCTTTCCAGAAAGCATATTTACCCGGAGACAACACATGCGCGAAAATGCCATCGACATACAGCAAGGCAATCTGCTCTTCTTTAATTTCCGGTACAATCAATTCGTCTGCAAGTGCCTCATCCTTCAACAGAACACTCAGCGGCACTGTAGGATTAAAGGATAAAGACCTGTCATACTTTGTGAAAGAATACCTTTTTTCATCCTTCCAGAATGCATAGATTCCGGCTTTCAGCAACCTGCTAAAGTTACCACACTCAAACATCAGTGCTACCTGCGTTTCAGTAAGCTCGACAACAGTCAATTCATCGGCCAATTCGGCATGCTTCAATAGCCTTTTCAGATCTCCTTCCGGAATAAATTGTTCATTCGTATTGCAGATAGTTACCACATCAGATGATCTGACCCAATACTTCACCTTGGTCAGTAACCTGTCAAATTCACCTTTCCTGTAGACCAAACCTACTTCTTCGTCTTTGATTCTTACAGTTTTCATTTTGAATTTAGTTTATAGTTTAAGTTTAAAATTTCAATTAATCAAGGCATGTCCCTTCCGCTCCGCAACGCTGGCTGCTAAACCAAACGCTATTTAAAACAATAATGAACCATACTCGATCCAGTGCCTCCGCTGAGTAGCTATGGCGCTCGCGGAATGGCACAATGCATCTCAGCAGTCAAAAGTTCTTTACGACTCAAGAGTCAAGTAATTAGACATCCCTCAGGGATAAAAAAACAGTGCTGACTCTACCACTTGCAGACAGTCAAACAACCCGCGTTCGAAGACGGAAATGCGATTAAGTAAAACCGGCATTTATTAGTTCGTCGTCCGGAAACTGACCAAGAAATCACCAGAAACTCAAATTAGCGTTTCACGTCAGTCTGCGAACGACAAAGCAATCAACACTTTGTCTACGGTATCCTCACCTTTCAGGGTCTTCTCACTCCGGATCGTTCTCGCGGATTCAGCATGGGAATTATAAGTCCTAATGACTCTGTAATTCGTCATGCCTCTCCAGATCAGACACTGTTTTTTATTGCTTGCCCTTTTTTAGAAGTTGGGCTTCTTCCATCATAATGGATTTTCAGTCCACTGACTTAACTCACATTAAAAGTGTGATGCTCTACCACTGAGCTACAGCCCCCTTAAAGCTGATGGGAATCGAACCCATGCAATCAAAATCCGACGTTCTAACCTAACTGAACTATCCCGACGACTCTGTCGGGAAAGGGATTCGAACCCTTGACCTTCGGGTGGTACTAAACACATTTCTAATTCCAACAGCATATAGCTACCTAATCTCAGGGCTACACTATGGTGCAATACAGATACACGCAAGTAGTTGAGAATTATCCTGTTGTTTAGTCTCTTTATTCTGGCACATTTGCCAGAAAGTATCTTTCCACAACCCATCACATTTATGCACCGAATCAGTCGTAAGACAGAAAAGGTATATCAAGCGGTCGGGGGACCAGATTCGAGGCAGGTTATTCATCGTACTACTGACTTATGTTTCCCAATCATCCTGGGCAATTTGAAAACTTCGGCAACCAGCATCTGAATGATTACCGACTCACTGTTTTCAAAACTCAGGAATATCAGTATTTCCCGAATAATAGGAACCTATGCCTCCCCGACCAGATGGTTTGGGTTTGGGAATTAGTTGGTATGCCCGGATTCGAACCGACGGGACCCCTTGCTTATGAAACAAGTGCTCTGACCCCTGAGCTACATACCATTTTATATTCTGCGAGACTTTATCTATCTCAATTTTTCAATAAATTATTTTAAATGTTACTACCGTTAACTTTCGAGGATGGCAGTAATTATGAATTAGACTAACGCATCAACTCATCATTCAAAGCAGAAAACAACATTAAACTTGATCAATAACAAGTTATGTCTCATCATTTACTTCGATGGTAATACTGATGCACACTGTTCTTTTGGCCTCTTCACAAAATGTGCATCATACCACCTTATTTATTAAGAAGAAAAACAAATGACACGCCCTGATTGCCTTCGCGAATCTACCGGGGACCTCCTGCAAATAAAGCAGGTGCTCTCAACTAAGCTACATATCATTTTTCGTTTCCTCCTTCTTCAAATTCTCAACTACCTCTCAAATGTAACCTTTCAGAATATTTCAGACTACATTTACGATCCATCTGTTCAGTAGCTTGGCTTCCATTATAGGTGTAAAGTCTACCGTTCCCATATCATTCACTGGAATCTCATAATGTACCCTCTGCTCCTTGAGATCCGCGTAATAATAGGCTATTCCTGATCGAATCATTTTGAAATGAGCATCCGGTTTTTCCTTATAAGTCGCTTTTTTAATTTCGGTATTTGTCATTTCAATTTTACTCTCTGAACCGCCGTAAAAGCACGTTCGAGATTTGTTTATGGTTACTAAAGCGTATTACAAGCCACGCTTCTTCGCTTTTTTTCCACCTACGTTCATTATAATGAACTTCGGTGGACAATGCCCACTTTCGCTACCCGTTGGGAGCTTCGGGGTGTACACAGCACGCCTTCGCTACCTCAATGGTCAGTCGCAGGCAAAGCACTCCTTCGCTCACTATCGTGAGCTTCGGAGTGCAAGGTGGGAGTAGTAAGATTCGAACTTACTTAGCACAAGGCACCGGATTTACAGTCCGGGGTGACTCTCCAACTTCACCGTACTCCCAAACTGGTCATTCCTCTGGTCATCAAATACCAGAGAACGACCATTGATACCAACAGCTATCGTTGGTATAGCTACTCATGTCCGAAGCTTTTTCAAACATCACAGCACATTCGGAGCGCTGCTTGTGGCCTTCAACCACTCTTCGGTTTTTCGGGAGGCATCCGAATTACCCCTCCCCTAGCTGATGCCGATATCAGAATCGAACTGATACCCCCGGAACCAGAACCCGGTATCCTGCCTTTGGACCAATCGGCATGATGGTTTTATCAATATCAGGACATAAAAAAACCCCGACCTGAATTCAGGACGAGGTTCTTTATGAGACACAAATTCAACTCATGTCACTAAGTTCCGTTCCTGAAAGTATGTACCTTCCCCGCTCACTGTCAATTCATTAATCAGTTCTAAAAAGACATACCTCTCCTGTGATACATACCAAATAATATTTTGTTTTATGTTCATTCTTTCAAATTTCATAAACAACAAAAAACCCGGACTGTTAGGCCCGGGTTTCAAATCTATATCGATAGAATTTAACTCTTACCGGGCCAATATACACTATGATCACAAAATAACAGGCTTTCCCCTGGTGATTTGCGATATGTATTCATTATATATTGGATCATTTCTTTCATTTTTTCTGTGATGCAAGTATCGGTAAAGGATTTCTTAAAACCAAATAATATTCTTAATTTTTTCAATAAATCTATTTTGTTATTATTTGGAGTATCATGCGACTATGAAGGACTTTATTCCTAAAATGGTTCAGGCGGTACATTCTGCGGTCGTGTTGCCATCGGTAAATTTAAGGCCTGGACATCATCCAAATCCATCTCATCAAACCCATCTAATTCAATGTCATTTCCCCTGGCATGATAGTACCAGGTAAAGCAGCCCAAAGGTTTGAACCCAAGGCCATTAGATTCCACACATCCATAACAAGTGATAAACTCAACCTTGATTGTGTCATTTTTTGCTCTTGGAATGTCTTTGAAAATCGACTGAAAAGGAACCTCATCAGTACTTCCGTCAGGTAATCTGGAAGGGAGGTTGGAACTGGCTGTCGGGTCATTTGGATTGAAATCTTCATTCCACCTGTTAGCGGACACAGATATTAGTCCGATCGGACTACTCTTATTGTATTCCTTAGAAGGTTTCGTCCAATTTCGCCACGTTCGTAATGGGCAACATCGATCCAAAACAGACTTGCCATTAGGCAAACTCAACCCCAGTCTGACAGTCGCTCCTCTAAAATTACCGAGCTCTGTCTGTTCTCTGAATTTTGAAAATTCTATCCCCACAATGATTCCAACTTCTTCGTCATCACACTCTATCGGGAGTTCAAATGAAACTTCTCCATCATCATCTGAACATGACACCAGCATTACAGCACCAATTGCAGAAAACATCAAAAAAGCGGTGATCAGGTATTTATAAGCAGCATTCATAAGCATATAGTTTAATTAAAAAATAGACTTCTTTAAAGAAAGACGATCCTAATGCTCTTTTTTCACAAAATATTTTGAGTGAGTAATAGCTTAGATGTACCTCCTATCAGAAAGGTTGCATGCACTTCTAAAAATATTTTGTGAAAAAAGAGCATTAGGATCG
>JBCBHL010000472.1:0-4848 GCA_038525605.1 Bacteroidota bacterium | reverse complement strand
CTTTACATTGAAAACTGTGATGCTTCTTACTTCAATGCAAAGTTCATCGTCTTCAATCATTCCTTTGTTCCAATCTCTCATTGACTCGGTAACATCATCTCCTAAAATGTGTAGAAACCGACTAAGCATTTTACCATATCCTGAGAAGGTGCCATTTACAAATGCACTTATCTCTCCATTATTTTGCATTAGCTGGATAAAACAACCATAGGAAGCAGCTTTTTTACCTTCCGTGTCGAATTCAAGCTCCTGATTGATCTCGACAAGCGTTTTCAAGTCTACATTGATCTCATCGTTTACGCCAATATCAACTCTCTCAAGAAATTTCTTTTCCCACTCTATCAGCTTAGGATCACGGGTGTCTTCTTTCTTTTCGGGTTTTGATTCTTTAGCTTCTTTCGCCTGATCTTTTCCTTCTTTCAGTGCTTTCTCAGCTTCTTCCTGTTTTTTTCTTTCTTTTTCCTTTTCAGGTTTTTTAAATTCTCTAAAATAGTCTTCATAGAAAGTCAACAAGTCAACAGACTTGTTTTCTCCATATTTTTCGAGGAAGTACTTTTTCATATTACTTCGCTCTCCGCCGCTGCCTGACTGGAAAATACGCAACTGCTCCAGTACTTCGTGAAGCGTTCCTATGAGTTTATTAGCTTTTTCAGTAGCAATGAGTCCATCGATCTGCCTCGTTGTATCTTCGTAGAAGATCTGCTCAGGCTTAAATGAAAAATAAGTACTTGAACTCTTTTTGAAGACCTCTTCCTTCTTTTCCTCTTCTTTGCTTTCTTCTGCTTTTTCCTCTTCCGCTTTTTCCTCTTCTCCTACTTGCTTTTTAGCCTCTTCCTCCTTCTTTCTTTCCTCTTCTTTTTCTTTCTGTATGGCTAACAATTCTTCTCTTGATTTACGCTCATTTTCCGGAAGCCCAGCAGCTTCGTGCAGTTTGAAACAAACATCTTTGAAAGCATCGAAGGCTTCCTGAAGGACAGCCCCCCGGTCATGAGAAGGCTTTTCCGCATAAGTCACTGAGAGAGCCCTCATTTTTTGCAGCGTTTCGATCAAATCAGAAACATGGGCAATATCAGTCATTGGTTTTAGAACCTCTATCAATGGCTGATCCCAGTCTGGGTCGATTCCCGATACACCGAGGTTGTACTCAAGAAAACCATAATCAATCAACTGTTTTACATAGTCTTCGATTTCAGCTCTTTCCGCGTCAATTGCCTCCAGCAGCTGATCAACCAAACCACCAAAGGGTAAACCAACCTTATCGGCACTCACCAATTCATAAATGTATTCTACCACAGGGTTTTGTGGTATTCGCTGGAAGGCTTCAATGTTGTTATTATTAGTGAGGTATAGATAAGATTCAGCTTCAGTCTGAATGGTAGGATTATTCCTTACGAGAAGTTTTCTATACAAAGGCTCATAATTGATGAACAGGTCGTTCAGATATTTGAGGAGAAAATTGTTAATCCTAATATGTCCTTTGACCTCCTCCGAATCCTTTTGATGAGTCAGGTCAATGGCTTTTGCATTCTCGTCGTTCTTTACAACTGCAAGGTTTGTGAATGTACTAAATGGAGAGGTTTTGGCATACATTCTGGTCAGGTATTGCAACAAACTAATTTCCGTCTGCAATTCCTTTTTCCTGAATTGATCAATCTCTCTTTTGTTGTATGACTCAAGTCTCTCCAGTAGCGACCTGCTGGATAACACAAGACCTTTCTTAAGCGAGTCTTTGCTAATCAGATCTTTAAACACCGCCCTGTTGGACTTTATTACTTTTTCATAAACAGCCTTTCCGCTCTCTTCTTTTTCTTTAAGTGACAGACTGTACTGTAAGTAATCATCTAGCTGGGCATTGAGCTCATCGCTCAGTACTTCTTTTGCCTTATTTAGCTTATTGTTTTTTACTTTTCTGTTATTGAAAATATCTCTCCTAACGTTCTGAATCGCATTTTGTGCTCCCTGATCTTCAACTCCCCGGATGAACTCCATTAGGTCGTCACACAACTTATTTTTTTTATCGGTTTTAGTTTGATGGCTATCGGATAGTTCTTGAAAAAAATCGACAAGCTCACTGGCATCTAATCGATCCCAGTCTTCAAAGGATTCTCCTCCGATACGAATCAGTGAGTAAGGAAAAAGTTTCATTCGCAGTATTTTAAGTGTTTAAACAGATCAATAATTAACATCGGACAATCTGTTATCCGGGAAATCAACTGATAATCAGCTAACTACTCCTGAAAATACGTATCGCAATCAACCTATTGCTATGTCCAATTTTAAGTTGCTTTATCAAGAATCTCTCTCAACTGATTGAAGATTCTGAAAAACAGTTTTTTATCCTCTGTGATAATGTCGGCTTGTCCAAGCATTTCCTGCCTGAACGGAATTTTCTTTTTGTAAGTACTCAGCATTTCCTGCGGAATACTGATTTTTACATTGTAAAATCCATCTCTCGCAACGGTAGAAATAGTTTCGATTTCTCCTACCAGCATTCCAAAGTCATTAGATGGATAATTTTCCAGTTTAATATTTACTTTTTGCCCGGTTTTTACCTTTCCTGAACCGGCAATTGCCAGATTAAGTCTGCCTATGATGTCTTCATTTTTAGGGATTACCACCAATAACTCTTCACCGTTCTGGATATATTGATTGTCTGTCCAAAACTTACTTAAAGATATTGTTCCATCGAACGGGCTTTCAAGAATGTACTGATCTTTCCATCTGTAAATGCTATTTTCCAGTGCCTCATATGCTTCTGTAATTGCATTTTTCAACACCTGACTATTATCCTGAGTATTCAGCTGAAGGGCCTTCAGGTTATTTTCTGCTCTCTTAATAGCTGTTTCATTTTGTAAAAGCTGCGACTCCAGATTGTCATAGGAAGTAATTGCATTTAGTTTGTTAAGCTCCGCGTTGAGTAACTGGATAGAATCTGAACCGCCAAAAGAAATCTGAATGACTTCTTTGTCATAAAGTGTATTAGCAATTTCCAGCTCTTCTTTTTTCGTTTTTAAGTTTCTTTCAATACTCTCCCGTTGCCTTTGAGCCGATAAAAGTTCTTCACGGGCGCTATTTACTGCCTGTAGATCAGCGATAAATTTCTTTTCCCTGGTGGCGTTGGTAACCGCCCTGAAGAATGAACTGTATTCAGTCTGCACATTTCCCAGGTCATAATTTGTCTCCAGTTGTATGTCAAAAGGGTCAAACTGTTCACTATATAGATTTTTATAGATTGATTTCAGTTTTTTCTCCAAAGCCAGAATATCTTCAGTGTTTGCAGGGTTTTTGATTATTGCCAGCACTGTTCCTATTTGTACTTCCTGAAGATCATCAACCAAAAGGTCTACTTTACCGCTGGATTTTGCAATCATATGAACCGGGGGAGTTTCCGTTGTTAATACAACCTGCCCTGGCACCACGTCGGGGTACTCCATTATCCAGCTTAGAAATAATATGGTAAGAACGATCCCGAAAACGAGAGTGATTCCCCATCGAATCAACCAGGCAGGTGGTTCGCTAAGAATTTCCTGAACTTCTTCACTTCGGATTTCAATATTATCGTGTTCTGCTTCTGGCATATTAATTTCCTAGTTCAAGTTGATTTTTGACTAATTTATAATAGTCTCCCTTTTTGGCAGTCAACTCCTCATGATTACCTACTTCGGTAATTACACCTTTATCCAGCACAATGATCTGATCAGCATTTTTAACCGTACTAAGACGGTGTGCTACCACTACAACAGTTCTGCCTTCAAAAAACCTATCCAGATTTTCCATAATTACCTTTTCGTTGTTGGCATCCAACGCATTTGTAGCTTCATCGAAGTACAGATAATCAGGGTTCTTATACACCGCTCTAGCGATCAGTAATCTTTGTTTTTGTCCCTGGCTGAGTCCGTGACCATCACCACCGATTTTGGTATTGTATCCCAGAGGTAACGATTCAATAAACTCCTGGATATTAGCAGTACGAACTGCATAAAGTAGCTTTTCCTTATCGACATAATCGTCACTTACAGCTATATTCTTGGCAATGGTATCAGAGAATATAAATCCGTCCTGTAAAACAGCGCCACACTTATCTCTCCACATCCTGTTGCTGTAATTATCAAGATTGATATCTCCCAACTTGATTTCTCCCTGAGTAGGGCCATAGAATTTAAGTAGTAGTTTTATCAATGTTGTTTTACCACTTCCACTGGCGCCAACAATCGCCGTGATCTTTCCTTCCGGAATGATTAAGTTGATGTCTTTTAAAACAAATTCGGCATGAGGACCTTCATATTGAAAGCTAAGTTCCGATACTTTCAAAGAAGTATCTTCGGGGAAGATAGTGATCTTCTCTCCTGATTCCGTTTCTTCATCTTCTTTGTTATGGATTTCACCCAGTCTTTCCAAACTGATTTTTGCATCCTGCGCCGTAGTAATGAAACTCACCAGCTGATTGATTGGAGAATTGAGCTGACCAATGATGTACTGAATTGCCAGCATCATACCCAGGGTGATTTCACCGTCAATTACTGACTTGGCAGCCAGGAAGGTAATTACAATATTCTTAAGCTCGTTAATGAAGGATGAACCCGCCTGTTGATACTGGTTCAGAGCCAGACTTTTGATACTAATCTTGAAAAGACTCGCCTGTATTCTTTCCCATTCCCATCTTTTTTGCTTTTCACTGTTGTGCAGTTTAATTTCCTGCATTCCTGTAATAAGTTGAATCAAACTACTCTGATTACTGGACATCTGATCGAAACGCTTATAGTCCAGTGTTCTTCTCTTTTTCATGAAAATCACCACCCAGAGCACATACAATACACTTCCGATATTCGGGGTGTTCATGCTCGGAAG
>JBCBHL010000471.1:0-4860 GCA_038525605.1 Bacteroidota bacterium | reverse complement strand
AGAAGTGAAACAAAGTTATGAGTGCGGTATTAGCATTAAGAACTTTAATGACATCAAAGTAGGTGATATCATCGAAGGATTCGAAGAAAGAGAAGTAAAACGAACTCTATAACAGTTCGCTAAAATATTATTTTTTTTATTTTCCCCTGACCACTGTGTCAGGGGTTTTTGTTTAATGATCATTAACCTGGTTATCATATGGGTATCGGTGACAATCTGCATTGGTTTGTATAAACCGTGGGTAGTACTCTGGTGGATGGATCACATCAATCGGTTGAAGGTAATTCAGTACTATGGTTTTCTGTTGTTGATACTTGTTCTATTGAAAATAGCTTTCCCTTCTATATAAAAGCATCATTTTTTACTCAATCAAAACGTCAGTTGCCTCAAAAGGCGCTGGTCTACATTCAAATTACCAAATTGTTGGTTCATAACTTCATAGTTTTAGGGAAAGGAGTTAACCGAAAATCCTGTAACAGAGTAGGTAGATTTTTTTAATTACTAAAACTAATGAAAAAGAAAGCAAGATTAAACGAGCTGAAAGTTTCTAGTTTCATTACCAGTGAAGAGGATTTGAAGGCCAATACCATTAATGGAGGTGCATTGGTTGTAAATCCAAGTATAATCAAATTTTCTCTTCAGTGTTCAAGGCCTGGTGTATGCCCAAACACGATCGGAGGTTGCTTTACAATGAATGTACAGATTTGTAATCCCTGATCGGATGATTACCAGCTAAAATCAGCACAATAAAACTGCTTTCATGGAAACAATCGACAAATATCATGACATCAGGATGGTCATTACCAAATTGATAGTAATATGGTATTGATATCCTGATGTTATTTTTTACAAAAACAAAGAAGTTTTATCGCTGATATGGGCCAAAGATCGGGTGAATACAGAGCCTGGTTGATTTTTTTGACAGAGGGCACTACACCGTTTTTCTCAGATTTAAAGCAAATAGTATTCTCTCTACTTTTCAGTGATGTTCACTAACCGAGAAAATGCAAATTCTAATGGTTTATTGATTTTTTGTAGGAGCTGCCTGATACAGGCATTTAGGTGTTATTCTATAATAAAGTATAGGACCTATTAAATAAGGCAGAAACACTCTTCAATAAATACATAGTTTTCGATACAGTTGTCAAACTATTTTTAAACATGGGGAGGTAGCTGAAAATCCTACGAACAGAGTAAGCGCGATAACTTAATAACTAAAGAAATGAGCAAGAAACTGAATTTGAAAGAATTGAAGGTAACGAGTTTTGTGACTGCTGCGGAGTACGCTAACAGTGAAACTATTAAGGGAGGAAGATTAAATGCTCCAACTTATCGTAGAACAGGTTGTCTTCCTGGTGCGACGACATTTACAGATCCTGTAGAATTGCCCTCAAGAGGAGCGCTGAACTGCTCAGCTTTTGCGCCATTTGCATGTGTTGATTCAGGAACAGGATCAGGTTGCCTGTAGTCATTTAACGAATTTCGTAATCACTTAAAGGTTGCTCCGGATAAGATTGATGATTTGCATGAATTGATCAACTTATCAAGAGTAACCTTTTTTATTGGTTTCATTTTGATCATTTAGCTATCTGAGAGTAGATTTCCAATGTACGCCTTTTTCAATCCATGGTGCTCTTCTATCGTAAACCTTACCATCGATTTTGTACGATCCTTTTAATCAGTCTGTTTAGTTGAGATTTCAGTTTGGTCATAAAGCACTCACTCATCCAATCAATGCGTTCAGTCATTTTTAGTAGGTATTCAATATTTCCCATCTTTCGGATTCTCGTGCTTTCAGTAATTTGAAGCTATCATCAATGGGAGGAAGCTGAAAATCCATCTAAAAAAGAGTAAGCATCATAAGTTTAAAGATGACTATTATGAAAATTAAATTAAGTAAGCTCAAGGTAAAAAGCTTTGTAACGGAAGTTCCAGCAGAGAAACAGGAAACTGCGAAGGGTGGTGACCAACCAGTTCAAACGCTGGCAATTGTTTGTGTGGTAACACTGAATACCTGTGGAATTGTTTGTAACCCTCCTCAAACTCAGTACAAGCCTTGCTTTACGCAAAATGTAGTTTTTTGTGGAGGATAGTGATGTAACACTTTGATTTTAACCCAGCTTGAAGAACGGAATTTACCAACTCTAATCACGGAGTAGGCTGAAAATCCGATTAAACAGAGTAGGCGAAATAATTAAACACAAAAAGTATGAAAAAGAAACTGAATTTGAACGACTTAAAAGTAGACAGTTTTGTTACTGATAACAAAGAGGTCAACTCCGAGACTGTAAAGGGAGGAAGAGAGTATAAGGCATCCTATCACAATTGGTGTCCCAGTGATCCGACTACTGATCCTGTAGGCGAATTGACTATGCCTTATTGTACTTCACCTGCTCCCTACGATTGCTACGTGTCAGGTAATAGCTGCAATTTTTAATAGCTGACAGATAGTTTAGTGAATATACACCATACCCCGAATTACTTTTTGGTAGTTCGGGGTAGCTTTATTTTAGGCGACTCCAATTTATTCTTTTTTGTCCTAATGCCGGGCGTGTACTTACCGCAACGGCAGACGTTTTTTGTTTTTGTTTGTATTCTACATTTATGGCTATGTAATGAATAAATTAATTTTCGAGAGGTTCTTTTTTTATGAGTTCTATAATCTTCTATCTGTTTAATGACTTAACCGATCAATGTATACTATCGGAATCATGAGATTCTCCTGCCGATTATTGAACCAGGTCATCACTCCAGGGTGAGCTTACCTTTGCCGTTAATGTTAGTACGTTGATCGAATATGATATCAACGTATTTTGCTTCATCAGCTTTTCCCGTAATCATTTCAGACTTTCGCCCATACTCCAAACCGTTTTCGTCAAAAACTTTTACGGTAATTTTCCGCTCAAAGTCCTGGTTGAAAATGAAATAGATCGACAGGACATTGTCGGTGGCACCTGCTGTACTTGATATGATAATTTTTCCTGTTTCCAGTCCATCTCTTGTAAGCGTTGATGAAATTTCAATATCATTTTGGAAAGTCTTTTCAATCCCTTTTGAAATACCGGCTACGAACTCAGAACCGGTTTTAGCCACGATTTCGCCACTTTTATTCACAGTCTCCTTTGTTTTTCTTTTAGCCCAATCGCAGGAAAAAAGACTGATTGTCAGCATGATGAAGAGTATATTTTTCATAGATTTTAGTTTAGAACATTGTCAGTTTATGTCTATCAGTTGAATGGTTTTAACAAATATATTCATTCTATTACCATGATTACAGCAAAAGCATGTAGTATTTCCTGTATTCAGATCTCCTGATAGTAACAATTAGCGATCAATACAACTCAGGATTTCCTTTAGGAATCATGAGATAGTTTTAAAAAAGAGGTGTACTAATGCCCTTGTCCATTGAAATAACCATATATCTGATAGATGAACAATCCTACACCGGCAATGACCAAATACCAGTTGACGGCTTGGTAAAAAGCCCGGTATTGCTTGTGCTTCTGTGAAAGTGTCACTAAAAATACGATGGGAATTAAAGCGAGTACTTGTCCGAGTTCCACACCTAAATTAAAGCACAGGATTTTTAGTAAAAAATCTTCAGTCCCCATATCGAATGACTGCAATCGGGTGGAAAGTCCAAAGCCATGAATCAAGCCAAAGAGACCTACCATGAGTAAAAGGTTTGGAGATTTTACTCCAAGTTTGCCAAAGCCATTCAAATTTTCAAACCCTTTGTACAATACGCTCAGGGCGATTACAGCATCTACTAAATGTTCGTTGGCCGTGATTCCCGCATAGGTAGCACCGATTAGAGTAACACAGTGACCAATCGTAAATACAGTGATGAACTTTAAGATATCGGAGAAACTTTTTAGATAAAAGATGACGCCAGCCAGAAATAGTAAGTGGTCATAGCCTGTGAGCATGTGTGTGGCGCCAACTCTGATATAGGCCAGCAAACCTCCATTGCGCAGTAGCTCCTGGTCAGCACTTGACACATCATGAGCAAATCCGACAATCGGTACGAGTAGCAGTAGCAGGATAAGAGCTTGCTTTCGGTTAAACAGCTTCATCAACTCTTTTTTCTAAAAATAACAAACAACAGACCGATGATCACTATGCTGGCAGCAATGAAAATCCACATTGGAGGAGCTTCTTCTTCATGTTGGTGATCGTGCGTATGAGTGCCTGCTCCATGCTTGTGAGTTACTTCGAAAGTTAAGGTAGCCCATTTAGATTCATGGGTTAGTTCATCACTATCTGTGATATTCACCATATAGATTGTACGAATAAAGTAAATACCGTCTTGCGGTAAGTCTATGGTAACAACTCCTGCTTCGTTAGTCTTTGCTTGCTGTTTACCAGTGTGGCTATGTCCCTGGCTTGAGCCTGCACCATCGATATGGGCATGATTCGTATCATTTGTATTTTCGTGTGTGTGTTCTCCTGCTGCATGATCGTGGCTATCGGATTCCGAAGAATGTGAGTGTTTGTCAGTGAGATAGTCCGCATAAACCAGCTGATTGACTAATGGCTTGCCATCCAGCAACAGCTTTACTGTCAGCTTTTCACCAGTATATTTCTCATATGGATTTTCCTGCGGAACGAACTCTATCGGGTAGCCAAGTATGGTGCTCCAATCGTCTGTCTTTCTATCACCCACCTGATAGATAGCCTTTACATGTTTTTGATAACTTTCGACCGCATCCTGATCCAGCAGGTTGTTTTGCGTACGTTCTTCCAGCATATCCAGGACACCGTCATGTTTGAGGTAGTCATTAAATTTTTCGGCGGTGAGTTTGATATTTCTGGCTTTGGTAGAGACGCCAGCAACATACGTACCGGATTTGCCAGTGT
>JBCBHL010000470.1:0-4868 GCA_038525605.1 Bacteroidota bacterium | reverse complement strand
AGGATGTGTACAGAGCACCGCAAAAGTCTTTTTTCAAAAGAGCTTCTGAGTTGACTTATGAAAATGTGCTTTTCATTTCGGAAAGCAAGCGGAGAAGAGGCTTTGAAGGTATAAATCAGTCGATACGGGAAGGTTTCAATATGAAAGATTACTACATTGATTTTCCTGTTTATGAGAAAGATTCGTCGCAGCTATGGAAGTTTTTTAACCGTCATTATGAGGGGCCACCTCCTAATGGAGGCAACAAAAAGCTGATTACTAAAAATATGCGGGAAAAAATGAAAAAAGATCTGATGGATCAGGTAGGGAAACTGCGTCAGGTGAGATTCCTAGCGACGATAGAATACATCAATTATTACCCACCTAAGATTCCTAATAGCGATGAAGAGGAGTATGAAAGTGGTTTGCTTTCTGCCTTGACAAAATTGTATGACCTACAATCCGGGGAGCAGATCGCACAGCAAATTGTAGACATAGCTGAGGTTGAAAATGTCACCTACTTTGGAGATACCAATAGCGAGCCGGTCAGGCAAATGATTGCGGAAGACATGGAGAAAAACCTGGGCCGGATCATTCTTGACTTCTATGGCCTCTGGTAGAATGATCTATCAACTACAATCCGTCATCAGTAATTAGAATTCGATATTCAATCCAAAGTAGGGAGATACATATCTGGTTGCCTGGAAGGAGCCATCTGCCACTCGGGCAAATGCCCAGTAATAATCCAGTCCTGCAGCCAGGTATTTATTCATATGATAGATGAACCTGACTTTGGCGATCGATCTTTCGTCTAGTTTAAAGGCATCTTCCAGGTTGGTTAAATCACCTTTGAAATAGCTGGCATGTAGCGAGAATTTATCCGCCAACCTATCCAGGTCGGCATTTAGACGCACTACGGCGGGTGAGGTTTCTGATATTTCATCGGGAATGAGCAGACTTCCGCCCAGACGTACTTTTTGCAAAACCTGACCTGTCAGACTGCCGTAAATACCACTTTGCTTTTGTGCATTTGCCAATGACAGAATTTTACCATCTTTATTGAGCTCATAGGAGGTATCAAAAAACTGCGGCAGGTAGTGTTCCGAATAACTTAATCGCTCTATTCTTACGTCTGTACTGAAGACATCCAGAATAAAATGCATCCTGAAATTCAACCCTACACTAAAACCAGTTCCATTTTCGAATCCATCGGCCAGGGGCTCAGAACTAGCAGTGGTGGCCATGATCGTATTGAGTGAATCTGTCAAAACATCGGACGTGACATTCAACCTGGAATAGTTGGTAAACAAATCGATCTGTATAAAGGGCACTCTTAACAAAGTAACTCCGGCATCAATTCCAAAGGCACCGATACCTGGTTCTGTAAAAGTATTGGTGACAAATGTACTGTCACTAACTGGTCTCTTTGTTTGATCATTGTCTCTCAGAAAAGTGGCGCCAATTTCAAAAGTGTTGATAATCGGGATGCCTGATTTTGCCAGTGGGCGCACATAAGGTCGTAATACAAACAGGTTTAGTGAAGACGCATCAAAATCGCTGTACATACCTTCTATTCCGGCAATTCCTTTTACGTTGAAATCATAATGAAGCCCGACCTTTCTTTTTTCAAAGCTGATGGCATTGGAGTAGTTGTTGACCAGTCCACCAAAGCCGATCATGGTATTGGTCAGTTCTCCGACTCTGACATACAACGGGTCTTTTTTCTGCGTGCCGTAGCGAATGTAAGTAATCAGCCGCCCTATGCCGATTCCATCCTCAAATATATCTGTTCTGAAAGATTGATCGTCTAATCCATAAAGTATTGGCACATTGAGGCCTACTCCTACTTTGCCCAGATTAAACTCGGGATTAAGTGTGAGTCCCACAAAATTCTGATCGTCGATTCTGGTGAAGGTGAAACCACCTCTGATCAGACTGTTTTGATTTAAGTTGCCCAGCCCCGCTCTGAAATCCTGTATGTCCTTAGGGTTTCTGTCTTTGTCGTCATTCTTTTCTTTTTTCTCTTTCTTTTCCTTTTCTTTCCGCTTTCGCTCTTCTTCAAGTTCCTGTTCGAAAGGGCTCAGTTCCGGGTCTGGGTTGACCAGTGTGTCCAGAGGTATTTCGGGCTGGCGTAGTGTGTCTGTGGGAGCAGGTTTTGGAATCGTGTCTGCAGCTATGAGAAGTGGTGTTGTTTCCTGTACATCGGCGTTGGCCTTGTTATTGACTACTTCTGATGTTACGGTACTCTTCAAAGTATCGGCACTGACAGGTTTTTGCTTTGGCGTGGTAGTAGTGTCTTTAGCATTTTTCTTTTGCTTAGCTAAGGCTTTCTGTTTTTTCAGCTCAGCTTTTTTGCGTTTTTTCTCTGCTTTGGCTTTTGCCTTGGAATCTTCCCATAGATAGGAGAATTCATCATAATCGGAAAAGTAATCTGTGGTGTCTTTTACCGGAGGTTTTTTTTCCTGTGCAGAAACAGAGAAAAGTCCGAGGAATAAAAATAGTCCCGAAAGCAAAAAAATCTTCTTCATACTATAGCTAATTAAATAGACACTATCACAATAGGAACTGCATAGAATTATGCAGTATTTCAATTTAAAATCAGATATTTTTCAAATCAAAAATACGCTTGTCAAATCTGTAGCAATTTCTTCCTGTTACCGTAAAGATAGCAGATATAGTGCTATTATCTGGAAGGAAGAAAAAATAGTCGACTTTTTGGAATCGGTGAAGTCTTAGTAATATTAATGATGATTATTACGAATTCAGGTTGAGTTTCTCACTTTGGTGGTTTCACTTTTAAGAACTGAAATTAAGCCGGTATTAAAAATATAGTGGCTACTTCGATTGTTGTTTTAGTATTTGAGCTGATTGATTTTCCAATTGAAGCAGGGTGCCATTTCACCAATTCAAACAGTATATATAGTAAATCTGCTGCGATAACCCTTAAATAGAAAGGCGTAATTTTTAATTGCAATTAGTGAGTTCCATATTCTCTTCCCATTGTGGAATAATTTAAAAAGGAAATCGCTGTTGAAACAACTTTCAACAGCGATTTCCTACATTCTCAGTTGCAGAAATTAGATCTTAAGCAATATCACCTCTACCGCCTCCATTTGTCTAACCTGACCTGTGGTACCTGCAACCTTATCGTTTCCAACCCAAGGTAGCCACCCAAGAAAGGCAACATGGGCACGGTATCTGACAACATTAGCAAATGAAGACTTTACCTTAATTTTTACAGCCTCCATTTGTCTGGCTTGCCCCGTTGTGCCGGCAACTGTATCGCTGATGCTCCAACCGGTTACTGATGAATTCTTATAGCCTAACCATCCAAGATACTTCACATGGGCATTTGTTTTGATGACTGTTTCGTCTATTTCCCATGGTAAAGTACCTACATTTCCAGTCAGCCTAAATTGCATAGCTTCCATCTGTCTGGATTGCCCGGTGGTTCCCGCTGTTCCGGATAGTCTCCAGTTTAGCCATCCATTATTCTTTACATGAGCTCGATATTGATAGAAACTATCCTGAAATACGACACCTGCTTCAGTACGGCCGCTGACTCCCATTTTTTCATATTCGGCTATGTTGTTTTCGATCGCTCTCGGTAAAGCCGCTTCTTTGATTTTTCCAGTTTGCTCGTCATAGGTATTCAGAAAAGTTTTAATCTCATCTTCACGCCCCTCTTTGATTAAAGTCTCTTTAATGACTGGGAATAGATGTTGTGGGATTTTATCGACCGTTAGTTTGGATCCGGGTTGATAAACAAAGGTAAATTCTTCATTAGGTTGCTCAATTTCATTGACAAACGTCTCATCTTCCTGACACGATAAAAACAAAAATGAAATAAAAAGGGCAATAAATTGATAGCGTACCAGCGAACTGGATTTAAAATAGTTAATCATGATAATTGTTATTAAAAAAATGCTTACTCTTTTGATGGATTTTCAGCGGGTTCCAATTACTTATGAAATAAAAATTGTTAATCATTCCTTAGTACTGGATTTTTAAAAAGGTAATCAGGGAAAGTGCTCTTTTTTGAAAAAAACTGATATTCAGGAAAGAAAGATCTGATTGACATCAAAGATTTTTAGGATTGATTATCTGAGTTCAAAATCAGTTTCTGACTCTCTGTCCTGTACGGTTTTAAAAAAATTGAGATCAATACGTCATAGAAAATACCGTTGTGAGTTCTGTGCTCACACTAGATTCTGAATCGAAAGATTTTCTTTATGATGACAAGCTAATTTTATAGCTAATATCAGCAAGTGGGGTAACAAGTTTCTCGTGATGATGGATGGTTTTGTTTCTTGTATAAAGAATAAACTATAAAAAAAGGCTATCGGTTAGTGTTCCGATAGCCTTTTTTGTTTTTATTGATGCGATCAAGCAGCCTTTTTAGCCTTCTCTTCTTTCAATTTCCTTTTCTCTTCTTCTAGTTGCTTCTGCAGTTGTTTGGCTGTCAGCGTTGAGCCATCAGGACTCCACCCCGGAGGGCCAAAAGCATACATAAATCCTTCTTTAAAATTCCTGGCTTTTTTCACGTCCTGCCAGATACTTTTGTATTCATGAGAAACAATGACAAGCGGATTGTAAGAGTTAGGTGGATGCAAAACTCCATAAGCTGTCTCTATATTTTCTTCATCAAGTACTTTGTGCGTCCCAAAAATTCTGTCGAATATATTCAAGTATCCACCGTGGTTGGTGTCAAGGTATTCTACATTCGAAGAATGGTGTGCCTGATGTTGCTTGTGCGTATTCATGAAGATTTCCAGGAAACCTAAATGCGGGATAAACTTAGAATGTAACTGGAATTGCCACATCGCCTGAATCGCCAGACATGTTGCTACCATTACCGGATGAAAACCAATAGCGGGTAACCACAACCA
>JBCBHL010000469.1:0-4909 GCA_038525605.1 Bacteroidota bacterium | reverse complement strand
TTGATGTAGCCATCGAGAGCTCTTCCTCTGATCCCTAATTTGTATGCGAAACTTTCTGAGATAACTGCTTGCCTCGGTGCGACAAAGTCTCCTGCCTGTCCCTCTACAAATTCGATCGGCATTTCTTTTTTACGTTCAAATGTTCTACCCAGCAAATAACTATTAAGTTCATACTTCAGGTACCTGCTGATTTGTTCTTCGGGATAATTTTGCTTCATGACCATGAGAGCAGTGTACTGTGCCAGCGCTTCCGAAAGCATCGCATTTCCCTTTACCCCTGCTTCAGTTACCTGATGTCCCCACCACTGATGTGCTACCTCATGGGCCGTGACATAAAATGGCAGATCTACATCGTCTTCCGTAATTTTATGTACAAAACCAATTGCCTCAGAAAACGGAATGGTATTGGCAAATGACTGGGCAAAAGATGCATATGCCGGAAATTCCATGATTCTCAGTTGTCTAAACTGATAAGGACTGAAGTTTTTAGTATTGTAATCCAGAGATTTCTTCATCCCTTCCATCATTCGATCCAGGTTGTATTCGTGCCCTTTATGATAATAGATTTCCAGGCTAACATCATTCATAGAATCGGCCGGAGCTTTCCATACATCTTTTTTCACTTCGTATTTTGCAGAGACAATGGAATAAAAGTTAACCATTGGCACGTCCATCTTGTAATTGAAATAGCTTCTTGCACCCTCATTCCATTTTTTGATGAGATATCCGGGCGCTATAGCAATCTGGCTGCTATCCGTACCCACAGTAATTTCGAAAGTAATCTTATCAGCATCATCACCAAACAAACTTTGTGCAATTCCTCTAGGATCGTCCCTTTCCATCATACGCTCTACTGGCTGCATCCCATATTCAAGCCTGTCGTCATCATCTCTCAATTCATAGTCCCTGTCGTAACCGATGGTAGGAAAATAGAAATTATTGAAGAAGGTACCATTGTAAATAACACTGTTGTCAGACCTGCCTTCCTGGAAGCCATTGGTTTCAAAAATTACTTCAAAATCAAGTTTTAGTTCTTGACCAGGTAGCATCGGTTCAGGGAGTTTGAAGATTTCAAAACCAAACTGATCAAAACTTTCGTCCGCTTCCTTTCCTGCTATTTTTACAATGTTGGTGAAATCGTCTCCAATTCTGTTCTGAATGTATATCTCATTAATTGGCTGATCAGATTTGTTTCTCAAGATGTAATAACCTTTTGCATTGAAGTCCCTGTCCATTGGAAAAATATCCACATTCACCTTGGTATCCACAATTTTAGGTTGTACCATTGATTCATAGCGCTTCAGCTTTTCCTCATATTCAGCACTCAGCTTTTTCTCATCATCGGAATTTGTATATTCATTGACCACATTGGTGTTATAGTAAATGTAGAAACCTGATGAGGTAAATAAGATCATCGCAAAGATGCCGAAGGTGAGCAATGGCCTGGTCAGTCTGAGAAGACCTACTTTTAGCCTGGTTTTCATAATGGCTTCCGAACCTCTCACTGAAAACACGACTGCTACCACAAACAACATCATGATAAATGCAAACCAGTAGATATTGAACCATGAAAAAGGTGCGAAGTAATGACCAAACTCATTCATTTCTGAAAATCTCCCTAAACCACCCGATCCGAAGATGAGTAGGTTGTGTTCAATCCCCAGATTGCCAATTACCTGTAAAGAGACGAAGAAAATAACCATTGCGGCGAATCCAAGGAACTTCTGATTGACCATGATCTGAAGAAAGAATGCCATCAGTGAAAACATGGCCATATTGGTATATACATTGCCAAACATGTAGGCGAAATAAACTCCCAATTCTATTTCAGTTCCACCCTTCAATAGCTGAATGATGACACCACAGCCGATCAAAAGAATTACCAAAGCGATCTGCACGAGCTGGTAGCCCAGGTATTTCCCCAATAATGAAACATAATCTCTGTACGGCATTGCATCGTAAATGAGGTTAATCTTTACGTCTCGCTCTTTCCATATCAACTCACCGGAATAGAAAACCAGCAGTATGAAAAAGAATAAGCCAAATGATCCGTTGAGGGTCGCAGCAATAGAAGCTGATGTAGCATAAGTGTCAATATCATAGGCCGCTTGTCCTGGTAAAAACCCGATGATGAATACAAATATGATCCCTGCCAGTACAATGAACTTGAAAGGCACCTGTTTAAAGATCCATTTGAAGTAAAACAATGATAAGTCCAGAACCTGCTGCAATGAAGTAGTCCAGCCATATTGAGGGTTTACTGTCGGTATTGTTACTTCTTCGTTCTTTTCCTCCGAAACCTTAGCTGCTTTTTTCGTTTTTTTGGAAGGATTGCTATCAAAAGAAAATTTCCAGAAAGTGATAACCAATGCCAATATACCAATTGCAAGCCATAAAAGTCTGTTGTATAAGACCACACCTTCCAGCGGGATTACCTGGCTGTTTTGTTCTACCACTGTCCAATACTGAGTGATCACCGAGTAAGCGCCAATACCCACCGGATCTATCATTGCAGCAATTGTTCTGTTATCCAACTGTCCTAGAAGCGCAGTAGAGATCAGGTAGCCCATAAAGGCGATAATGGCCTGAGCATAAACGACAATCATTCTTTTTCCCAATGCGCCTGCTGCAAAAAACAGGGAACCAAAAAAGAAAAGCCCGGGCAGTATGAATACTAAAAACGGATGAATAAAATGCCACAAATTAAAAGGCAACAACTTATGTGGCTGATCCTGCCAAGGCCAGCTGGTAGATAAACCGAGCATCATACCCAGTAAGACACCTGATATTACCAAAAGTAATATGATAAAAGAGCCAATGAACCTGCCTCCCAGGTATTCTCTTTTCTTGATTGGTGTAGAAAAAATAATCGCAGAGGTATTATGTTCATAGTCTCGTAATACCGGAACCCCCATAATGGCGGAGCAAATCAACAAACCGAACCACATCATTAGCATCATCATGATAGCAATCTGTACCGGGGCATTGTCCATAACCTTTCCTCCTCCTCCACCGGCCTGAATCAGATCAGTTGCGGTAGCGAGGAAAGAAATCAGAAACATCAGGAAAAAATAGATGTAGGTGGCAGGTCGCGCAAGTCTGTATTTTAATTCGAATTTGATTACTTCTAACATCTCATCTATCGTTTAAGCCATTACCTTTTCATCATTGCTGATTTCTGAAAAATATACATCTTCCAAATCTGCATTTACCATTTCAAATCCCTCTGCGGGCTTAGATTCACTGAATACATGAATACTGGGTTTTCCGGCCAGCCTTCTTTCGGATATTACCTGAAAATGTGCTTTCATTTCTTCGAGCTCATCTTTTTTAACAGTCTTCTTCCAAACCTTTCCCTGAACGCTGGCAATAGCTTCTTCAGGTGTACCACTGGACAGCAGCTGCCCCTGGTTGATAATCGCCATGTTAGTACATAACTCCCGCACATCTTCAACAATATGAGTCGACAGAATTACCACTGTATTCTCGCCCAATTCGCTTAGAAGATTCAGAAACCTATTTCTTTCTGCCGGATCCAGACCAGCAGTAGGTTCATCAACGATTATCAGTTTGGGATTAGATAGCAGTGCCTGTGCAATGCCAAAGCGTTGCTTCATTCCGCCGGAATAACCACCAACATTTCGCTTTTTGAATTTGTAGAGATTGGTCTTGACAAGTAGTGATTTCACCAGCTCTTTTCTTTCGCTCCTATTGACTATACCTTTCAAAACTGCCAGGTGATCAAGCAATGTTTCAGCATCTACTTTTGGGTAAACACCGAACTCCTGTGGCAGGTATCCCAGAATTCTTCTGACTTCCTCTTTTTGGGTAAGCACATTGAGATTGCCCAATGTAATACTACCTGAATCAGGTTCCTGCAGGGTAGCAATAGTCCGCATAAGACTGGACTTGCCCGCACCATTTGGCCCCAGCAAACCAAACATACCAACCGGGATATCGAGACTAATGTTATTGATGGCTTTCACACCATTTGCATACGTCTTTGATAGGTTTTTAATCTGTAATTCCATAAGAGTTCTGTTTTAAATTGTGATGACCTGAAGTCACTTCTATTGTTGTATTAATTTGAGTATCATATTTGAATTTTGCATGTTAGCCTATGTCAAGATGACTTTCTGATATTAGCATTTCACCAATAGGGTAAATCAGAAATATACCAGATAAACCTGTCGTAGGAATTTTTGTCAATAGTCTCGATTCCTGCGGCACTATGATGTTATTGAATCATAGAAAGTAGCTAACGAACGACGGACCAGTCTACACCTTCCCGTTCATGCACTTGTTCCTCCATCTTTTTTGACAGCACAAATTGTTTGTCTTTTTCGATAGGTTTAATCAATTCTGTTTCAATGTTTTTAGTACTCATGACCAACTCGAAAGAAAGATCGGCGTACTCATTCTTTTTGAACATCTTATGCCTTGTAATCTTCAAACTGAGGTCGTGTTCCAGGTTTTCGGGGTACCATTTCCCCTGGAATGATTTGTACTTATAAGAACTAAAAAACTCTCCTCCGCTGAAACTAAATCCAAATGCATAGAGTATCGGCTTGAGCGCAAGCGGTATTACAAGCTTTCCTTTTTGTTCTATTTTGATGACCGCCAAAGATGCTTTATCGATATAGATGAGTCCGCTATATTTTTTACTATCAACTGATCCTTTAGTAGAAAAACTGATCACCTCTACTGGTTTGCCGTTATAAGTTGTGTTTTGTGCAAATTCATATCTAAATTTCCTGAACATGGTGGAGTCCATGAATTCATTTAAACTTCTGACAGGATCATCTTTCAGGATGGCTTCCGGTCCGCCAAAAGAAGCTTGTACTACACTGTAATCTTCTTCCTCATCGAAATCTTCGCCTCTTTTCTCAGCTTTGCGTTGCTTTTTAGC
>JBCBHL010000468.1:0-4927 GCA_038525605.1 Bacteroidota bacterium | reverse complement strand
GTTACCTCAATAAATCCATTAGGGTTCACACAGTTGAGGTTATCACTCTTATCAATATCAGCATCAACGTCGATAGAGACAATTGCCTGATCTCTTCCAACCGTGATTGTACTTGTCACAGAACAACCGGCGTTTGGTGAGTTTGCATCGTTTTTAGTAATGACAACCGTGTAGTCTCCGGCACTGAGATCAGTAAGATTAGTCAGAGAGGCCTGAAGAGCACTTCCTCTATCTAAGCCACCTGCTACGTCAGTAGGGAAAATTTCATTATCGGCAATGGTTTCATCGTCCCCTCTAAACCAGGTGACTGTGTAGTTACCCAGGTTTGCATTGGAGGTGCCTTCAAAAACAGTAAGATCTATCGCACCGTTACCCTGGTCACCGTTAGTCCCATTGTCACAGAAAGCATCATCGCCAATTGAGTTAATTACAATGCTCGGATCAATTTGCTCATTGCCGATTAGTATTTCAAATGCACCTGTATTACAGCCAGTGACTGCATTTGTTGCAATTACGGAATAAGTTCCTGCGGTTAGTTGCTCCAATCTGTTGTCAGTCCCAAGAGTAGATAAACCATCAGTGATTCTGGTATCTGCTCCGGGGATAGCCACTCCCTCTTCAAACCACTGGAATGTATAGTTTCCAGCTGTTACCAGTGCAGCAATTCCGTTTTCTCTCACAGAGTCTATTTCTATGAATCCATTCTCATTAGGAGAACAATTTTGATTGTTCTGAATAGAATAATCTAATGCTGTCAGAGAAAGGATTGCCTGATCTGATCCAACAGTGAAGGTAGCTTCTGCCTCACAACCTGCGTTAGGTGATGTTCCGTTTTTCAAGATCGTGACAGTATATTGGCCCGCACTGAGATCTGTGAGAGATAAATTGTCAACGGTAGCAGCAGATCCTCTGACCGTTGATGGATCATTAGGGAATATTTCATCAGCTGCTACAGCAGAACTTCCTCTGTACCACGTGATGGTATAATTTCCAGTTACTGCTGGTGCACCATCTTCGGTAATTGAAATATCAATTCTTCCATTGCCTTGATTACCAGTGTTATCACAGAAGGTATCATCGTCAATTAATGTAGCATTAATTACTGGTAATACCTCTTCGTCTTCGATCGTTATAAATATCCGATCAGTAGTACAATCAGTGGCAGTATTGGTAGCAATCACCGAATAGGTTCCTGCTGCCAAATTCTCAATCCTGTTCAAATCACCTACTGTTGTGATACCATTAACAGTGAATGTTGGATCACTGGTGATATCAACGCCAGCTGTATTAAACCATTGGAAATCGTAATTTGTGGCATCCACCAATGTTGCAACTCCATTTTCTCTCACTGAGTCTATTTCAATAAAGCCATTATCAGGAGTACAATTCAGATTGTTTTGTAAAGTGTAATCAATGTCTGAAATGGAAAGTACAGGTTGATTAGAACCAATTGTAAAAGTATTGGTCACAGAACAACCGATATTGCCTGTTCCACCCGTTTTAATGATTTCAACTGTATATTGACCTGCACTTAGTCCTGACAATTCATTGGAATAAATTCCACCAATAACAGCTGGAGCTGCTAAAGCTGGTGAACTTGTAGTAGCACCTCTAAACCAGCTGATAGAATAGTTGCCAACAGTTCCGGCTGTAATCTCAGTACCACCGTCTGTTACCGTGATATTCAATGAACCACTACCTTCAGTACCATCGCAGAAAGTATCATCTACTTTGGAATCCAATTCTATTACTGGTGACTCACTATCATCTTCAACGACTATATCAATTCTGTTATCGCTTTCGCAGAATGTAATATTGTTGGTGATCAGCACCTGATAAGTTCCGGCTGCTAAGCCTGATAGTTGGTTATCAGTTCCTCCATTGTCAATTGCAGAAACAGTGATATCACTTCCAGACGAATTAAACCATGTGAAAGTATAGTTACCTACTGGCTGTGCGATTCCATCTTCAAATACGCTTGATATCAGAATGTCCCCGTTGTTTGCCGCTGGTGGATTGCAATTCGTATTGTTTACTACCGTATAGTCAATTGAAGGTCTGAGAGTCTTCGGACTAATTGTTTCATTGAGGAAGATAGTAGATAACACATCACAGGCATCATTAGGATTATCTCTATCAATGATCTCTAGTGTGTAATTTGTGTTTCCATTGACTCCACTAAGTGTCGCTGTGTAATCACCTGCACCGGCTCCATTCAGTGTTCCGGAAGCACCGGAGATAACACCATTATCTGTGAGTGTTACTCCTGTGGTAGTTCCAACATGCCATTGGAAATCATAATCAGATCCTAACTGAGGATTATCAATGGTGAAGGTTATCGAACCGTTTCCTTCATTTACATCAGGATCACAACTACTGTCGATACTCGCCACCATTACTGTGACCTCAGGATCAACAGTGTTATCAGTTACGTCAATTCTGAATGGTGCCGTGATACAACCTGTTGCTGTATTTTCAGCCACCACAAAATATGTTCCTACTCCCAATGTGGTTAGTAGTAAAGTATTTGTACTTCCACCTACCACATTTGCAACATCAATACTTCCCTGATACCAGGTAAAGTCATAATCACTGAAATTACCCAGAGAAGCATCACCATTGATGGAGATATCATCATTTTCTATCGTGATGCTTGCATTGTTAGGATTACAGTCAGTCTGATTTACAATGTTGGCAGAGAATATTTCATGGATGTCCGGAATGTCCTGAACATTATAGCTCGATAGTATGATACAGCCGTTAGGGCTGATACCACTTTCCTGAACTCCACCAGCGATGATATCAGCAGTTGCTCCTGATGTGCCTCCTTCAACCTCTTCACCTGCGGTAAACGTACCAGTTACAGAATAGATATATAATGTGTCCTGTGTATCCAGGATCAGTCTGTCAAAGGATGCTGTTGCACCTGATGTATTTCCTGTAATGGTTTCACCGTTTTCAAAGTCACCAACAATATTTGTGATGGCAAGTGCATCCTCAGGACTACTAATTCTTTCGATAGAAACCGTATATTGTCCCGGATCCAAATTAGAAAGTGTAGATGTATTGGTATTGTTATCTACTTGTATAGCTACAGGATTCGTGGTAGTATCTGCACCAGCGAACCATCTGAACCTAGCCTGCCCACCATTGAAAACATCTTCAACGTCTAATCTGGTGCTAACAGTGATGCTACCGTTACCATTGAAAGTTGCTTCATCACATATTGTATTGTCGACGATTGTAAAATCATCGATTATAGGTTCATATGCTCTTTGGTCGATTTCATCTGTTGCTGCAAGTGAGAAACATCTCGTTCCAGCTTTTTCTCTTGCTACCGCAGTGTAAACACCAGCTGGTAAACCAGAGAAAGTAACTGAACCACCCGGGGCAATAGTACCAGGGGTGTTAATAATCGTAGGTGAGGGGAATCCGTCCACCATCACAACTGTTTCTCTATCGGCCGGAACTCCGCTACCTGCATAGAGATAAATATCATATTCTGATATGTCATCAACTAAACCATCAGTAAATCCAACATTGGAAATTGCTGTAATAACTGCTGAAGAACCTGATCCGTTTGAAATTGTCTCTCCAACGAGGAAAGTACCGGACGTTACAGAACCGGAAAGTTCGTCAGTGTCATTGTCATTATTCACAACTATGGTAGCATTCGAGGTGCCACCTGTTAGAATGTCGCCCAGCTCAAAATCTCCAACTAACGTGTTATAATCGAAAGTCACTTCATCGGCCAGACTCACGGTAGCAGTACCATTATCAGGACATTCAGTAACGTGATCAATTGTAATGGTTGCTGTAGCCTGAATACCATTAAACGGAAGATCAAATACTTGCTGGAATCTACAACCTGTTGTTAAGTCTTCAGCAACCAGTGTATATAATCCTGATACTAATCCTGAAAGTGTCGCTGAACCTGTACCTCCCACTGTATTTGGAGTTGTTACCGTAACTGTAGAAAAATTAGGTGTAGTACCTACAGTAGCACCATCTACCAGAGGAGTACCGAGCGTTGGATCTCCTGCAAAGTCTGCAGATCCTTCATACCACTCAAATGAGAAATCTCTGCCGGAAGGGTTGCCAACCAGGTTGATTGTTCCTACTATTTCACCATCAGTTGCAGCACAACTACTAGGGATGGTGTTGAAAGCTGTTTCGATAGTAGGTGCATCAGCTGATACGCCGTCTGGAACTTCAGCTGTGAGTGCAGTACTCACACATCCTGAAGAAGTTTCAGTTGCTACAACTGTGTAGAATCCGGCTACCAAACCGCTTAGTGTTTCGGTAGTAGCGCCACCGATTATATTAGCTGCGTCCACCGTTTGACCTGTATACCACTGATATTCGAAATTAGCAGTAAACCCTGTAGGTGTTGAACCTGTAAATATCGGTGTGTTCACCTGAACTGTAATACTTCCGTTTGCAGGATCACAGAACGTCTGAGGTGTTACCGCACCATCAAGGCTTAGCACGACATCCGGTGGAATTCTTTCAATTGTTTCCGTTAAGGTAATGAAGCAAGAAGTACTATTGTTAATAATCTTCACTGTGTAGTTACCTGCAGACCTGTTATCCAGAACATCAGAAGTTTCAATTACCACCCCTGCCGCTGAACTACCACTGTACCATTCGTATGAATAGGTAGCTCCGCCACTTGTTTCTGCAGCTACCAGTCTTCCGGTAGGATTGCTGGAATCGCAAGAGAAATCATCAGCAGTTACGGTAATCGTTCCTGTAACTGGTGTCTGAGCATTATTGATAGTATAGTTTTCTATCGCTGAAGTACAACCTGTAATATTGTCAATTACCCTTAGTGTATAAGTTGCAGGAATTAGAGTTGTTCCACCATCTAAACCGGAAGACTGGTAGCTGCAGAAACAAGTGGCGGAGCTACCTATTCATACGAATG
>JBCBHL010000467.1:0-4940 GCA_038525605.1 Bacteroidota bacterium | reverse complement strand
TTAGCTTACTAATATCTGATTGTCCCTGCCTGATTCTGACTAGATATAAGCCATTTGGCAGATTATTTGTCTCAATAGATTGTTTCAACTGAAACCCATTTTTATTGGAAGAATGATTATATACTTTTCTACCTGATAAATCCAGCATACTTATGTCAACTACTCCAGTGTAAGCCGATTGTACTTCGATAGTCAAAGCTTCCGCAGCAGGGTTTGGATATAGATTATATTCGCTATCAAACAAATCCTCATCCGAAGAAGTCACTCTAAATTCAAACTCAGGTGATTTCCTAGTACAAGTTCCGTTATCACCAACGACAAAAAACACACCTTCCCTGCCAACAACATTCAAGGTTCTGTTTGTCTCACCTTCCAGTTGTTGACCGTCCAAATACCACTGATAGCTTTCTGCCGGAACCCTACTTACTAATTGATTTCCACTTAGAAGAATTTCATTTTCAGCTAGGTCATTCTCAATAGTTTCAATAGTTCTGCTGAACGATTCCACATTTGTTTCGTTCTCAGAAACTTCTAGTCTTAGATCATAACTCCTTAATTCAGTAAAATCCAGACTAGGGTTTTGTTCTTCAGATACCAGCTGATCATCAAGATACCATCTCCAGCTATTTATGATCCCTGAACTCTTATCTGTAAATTGCTTTATGCCTCCCGCACAGACTGTTTCTGCATCAAAATCAGCAAATAAAACTTCTTCACAAACTCTCTGCCTCCACCCGATTGAGTTTACGACTTCACTATTTGGCCCAGCATTTAAAGTGGCGCTTCCTGTGGCATTAACTCCCGTTACTTTCAAGTAATCAAAGCACAGTACTCCTCTACCATCAATTACCAGGTTTGAAATGCCGCCGTCCGTTCCTAACTCTACTTGATTCTCAGGCATACCGATAATTTTTAATTCTTCTTCAATAATTATTTCCTTGCCCGCACTCATGGTCAGTTTTGATCCGGGATTCAGTAGCAGATCACCAACATTTATGTTTCCCGTAATATTTAAATCTGAGGATGACTCTAAGGTTGCAACGTTCACATTGCCGTTAATTTTAAGACTGCCTGAATTTATTCTTATGTAACCTTCAACAGAATCATCTTTCAAAGAAAAACTCATTTCTTCAGAACCTTCTTTTGCGTCTAATTCAATGTTGTTTAGTTTAATTTTCGCGAGATTCCCAACCGTAAACTCTTTTCCAATTGTAAGTTTTACATTGTCTATCATTATAGAAGATTGATCTTCAATCAATAGTGACTCCACATTCAATTCAGCATTGATAATTTTTAAACTTCCGTTATTTACAGTGATATTTTTAAAAGTAGATTCGCCTGAAATAGTTGCTACTGATTCGTTTTCGAAATCTACCACAATATTTACGTCTTTAAAGCTTATTCCTGATCCAACAATTGGAAAAATGCTCTCTGAATTATCTTTCAAAATGAATGTTCCTGAACCAATGAAATTCACATTCCCTGCTCCAACGGCTATTCCACCATAAGTAGTAATATTATGGCCATTCAAATTAAAATCCACTTCTCCTTCACCAATAAACAAAAGTTTACCAACTTCTAAATCTTCTTCAATTTTGAAAGTTAACTTACCATTTGTATCCATTGCGCCTGTTGCCAGACTGTATGAGTTCTTATCAAATACCAATACATCATTTATACCCGGAGTATCAAGCGATGGTGATCCTCCAGAAGTCAAAGACCAATAATTACCGCCTGACCATTCTGAACTTTCACCCACACGATAATAGGTTTTTGCCTCATCAGACACATAAGATACTATAATGCTAAATTCCTGAGCTCCGGTAACTAGTGTTCCTTTATGGCTAACAGTAACAGTATGGGCTTCTCCACTTTGTACAGAGAATTCAATTTTCTCAACATTATCTCTGAAGTTATCTCCGGTTGTTGCCGATAACTCGGGGTTTGCAGGATCCAGAATGTAAGGCATGTAAAGGTCTGAAGAACTTGCAACTCTTAAGTCAAGATCATTAACGAGCATTAATTCAGTAGGATCAAGCTGTCTAGATGTTGGTGTGCCCGGAACATCTGTCCAACAAATCGTAATCTTAACCTGACTACTTTCCGCTGGGTTTATGTCGAAGGAATAGGTATCACCGTCTAACAAAACCACATCTTTAATAACACGATTAATTCCATTTTCACTAATGATATGATCAGCAGCACCTTTAGCGTTCATCAATCCCCAACCAAAAGAGTAGTCCGGCCCAATTTCTTCACCCGCTTCATATACAGTGTGAATTGCCAAACCTTTTAATGCGGATGATTTCAAATAGTTTCCTGTGGTAATACTATTTAGTTCCTGTAATAGAGCCAGTGTACCAATTACATTGGGAGTAGACATGGAAGTTCCACTTATTGTTCCATATGCATCATTACTTGTTTCAAAGGTAGAAGTTATATTTACACCCGCTCCAACTAAATCAGGTTTAATTCTACCATCGTCAGTAGGCCCCCAAGAGCTAAACCTACTCATCACAACATCATCTTTGTTAGTGTAGCCTGATGATATTTTATTAACCGCTCCAACTGTAATAACATTCTTAGCAACTTTTGCGAGACCTATATTATCATACGGCCCATCAGGAGGGAAAGAACCGTCCCCAACATCGTCTCTTTCATTTCCAGCTGATCTCCCGATCAGATAATATGGTGCATTGTAAGCGATCTCATCCAGTGCTCTTGACATTTCATCGTAAAAGCCAAATTTCCAATCTTCACGAGAACTAATGCTTGGATCTCCTGCCCAAGTGCCATTAACCCAGCCACCAGGAACACCGTATGAATGATTGCTCAATATAATTCCTGATTGACCTGAAGTAGCCAAACTAGCCATTTCTGCCTCATCAGCATCCCAATGATGTGTAAAAACTGTCGCCTCTGGCGCCATACCCCTGGCAGCCTCATTAACTCCTTTTGCAGTTATAGTACCCGTTACATGGGTTGCATGGAAATTAAGTGTAGCAAAATCATCATTGATGGATACATCCCTATCAAACTCATTGTGAGAGGTTCTTACGGCTCCTCCATCCCAGACTCCTATCTTTACTCCCTTGCCCTGTAATCCAAGCCCAATTCCATCTGAATCTCTTAAATAGGTTGCGCCGGTAGTAACGGCAGCACCCTGGTTGTCAGTAGCTATGTAAATTGGATTGCCATTCTTATCAATGTCATAAATCTCAACGGTTTGCTTTTCATCATTAGTAAACCTGGAAAGTGTGCCTTTCTCCTGAACGTAAGCCTCAACACGTTGTTTTCTTTGTTGAGCATCAGCTTTTGCTTCTTTTGCAATTTCATCTAATGCCTTCCTACGTTCAACATCAGGTTTTTGAGCATAGGAAGTACCGAACACTAATAAAAGTGCAAATAGTAAAGTTATTCTCATAGGAAATAAATTTTTTGAACGTTATCAAAAATAACCAAAAATGATTAGTTATCAGCAGGTTAGCTAAAGATCGAAAGATCATCAAAGCAATTTCATTTTCTGGGATATTTCTGCTTGTAATTATACAATTCAACGAAATTTAACCCTATTAAAAAGAAGTCATTTAAGCGACAGTTGTAAGGGATCTTTACTAATCCCGGACCGAAAACTCACACATTTCACCAGTTTGCTACGATTTCGACAGCTCTTCCAAGCCTTCTAACAACCTATCCAGATCCTTGGTAGAGTTATACAAATTTGGTGTTACCCGTACGACCTGCTCGTCTTCTAACTGCCTGATAACGGTAAATACTTTGAATTGATCAAACAAGTTTTTAACAGTCTCTTTGGCTGAAATTCCATCTATTTTAAAGCTCGCCAATGCACAACTTCTCGCAGGCTCCAATGGTGTTGTAACAGATACCCTATCAATCTTTTCAGCCTTAGTTGCCCAGTAATTCTGAAGGTACCTCAGCCTTTTTTCCTTAACAGGTATTGTCACCATTTCATTGAAGGCTTTTGCCTCCGGAATGGTCATAATTGTTGGAGTAGCTAAAGTGCCGAAATGTCCCAGCTTCCTGATATCATCGACGGATTTTCTACTATCTCCAAACAATGGCTTGAGGTCTTTAACTCTATCTTTTTTCACATATAGCATTCCCGCACCAAGTGGATTACTGAACCATTTATGCAGGTTTACACCAATAAAGTCAACACCCAAGTCACGCAAAGAATAATCCATCTGAGCAAAACTGTGTGCAGCATCTACAATGATTTCTATTCCCTCAGGTCGGAAGTTATCTGCAATCTTCTTCACTGGCATGATCTGACCTGTTAAATGAATAAGGTGTGTTACCAAAATACACTTTGTCCTGCTTGAAACAGCCTCTCTGTAAGCCTCAATGATTTGCTCATCGTTTTCCGGTATCAATGGAATTCTGATATATCTGATTTTGATCCCGATCTGCTTTTCCAGCATTTGAAAGGTTTCAATCATGCTGTAATAATCCTGCTTATGAAGAATCACCTCATCCCCCCTTTGCAATTCCAGCCCCTGAATAATGATGTTCATAGCCTCAGTGGCATTCCTGGTAATGAGGATTTCCTCTTCATCAACCCTGGAGAACTCCGCCAGTTGCCGGACAATCTGTTGATAGTCTGAACTATAATCCGTACGCATATATCTGGAAGAATACTTATTGACCTTTTCGATATTATTTAGATATGCTTTTTGGACAGAGATTGGCTGTACGCCAAAATATCCGTTTTCCAAATTGATAAAATCGTCAGCTACATTATAATGTGACTTGGAGAACTTCTTCCAGAATTTTTCATCATCAAACTTATCCGGGATAAATTCTCCCTCCCAGGTTTCAGGCTTGTCAAAACTGCTGTTTCTAAATGAGAATAAAGGCAAACTTGCCACTCCCAAGCCCAGGTTTTGAAGTACTTTTCTTCGTTTCATGACTATAAAAAT
>JBCBHL010000466.1:0-4953 GCA_038525605.1 Bacteroidota bacterium | reverse complement strand
AAAGTTGAAAACAAGAAACTTGATCAAATTCCTCTCTCCCGTGCTGATGATGCGCTCGTGGGACAAGTGTCAGGAGTAAACATCCAGGCGACAGGTGGTGATGGTAACGACCAGGGGGTCGGTAGTGATCCTCAGATCAGAATTCGTGGTACGGGTTCCATTACAGGTGGATCAGGACCGTTACTTGTAATAGATGGGACTGTTGTAGATTCTGACTTTTTTGGATCAGTCGATATGAACGACGTTGAATCGTTTGAAATATTGAAAGATGCTGCTTCCGCTGCAATTTTTGGATCCAGGGGTGCAAATGGCGTCATCATGATTACAACCAAGCAAGGTACCGAAGGTCCAACTAAATTTTCTTATAATGCTTTCGTGGGCGTACAAGATGTTCAAATAAATCCTGACTATGATTTTTCCGCAGCAGAAAGTTTTGCAAGAGAAATCGCCTTTAGAGGTGAACTTTCAGAGAGATCTCAATATAAACAATTGCTAATTGAGGCTCGTGGCGAGGAAACTGTATGGCAGGATGTGATATTCGATGGTGGTGGAATTCAGAGTCACTCACTTAGTGCAAGAGGTGGAAGCAAGAAGACTAAATTTAGTACTGCGCTTACCTACTTACATGATGAAGGTGTGCTTATCACCGATGATTACAAGAGATACAATCTAAAAGCAAAAGTAGATACAAAAGTCAATGACAAAGTTTCTTTCGGAATTAACGTAAACCCTTCATTCGTAGAAAGAAGAAGATTCGATGGCTCTACTCATGATATTCTCAGACAAACACCGTGGTTGCCGGTTTACATTGACGAAACAACACTGCCTTTCATCAATCGTCTCCGTGACGGAGGTATTTATGCCAATGCCCAAATCGGTGATTATGCTTTGCAAAGAATGTTCGATGATTTTGACCTTGCCAGTGGTGAACCGGTAGCAACAGGGGGTACTGATATCAGTAACACTTCAAATACCAATCCAGCTGCCAAAGTGCTTGAAAGAGATCGAAGAGAATTTAAGTTCAAAGTTTTCGGTAGAGCATATGCCAAATTCAAACTCCTTGAAGGTCTGGAGCTTACAACTGCTTTATCAGGAAACATTCAGGATACACAAAGAAAAAGATGGCAGGGAGTCGAAGCTTCCAGAAATGGTGCTGCCGACGCGCAATCAAGTTTCAGGAACATCAATTCTTCGCGAATCGTTACGGAAGCTTACCTGACGTACAGCAAAAAAATAGCGAATCACGAGATTACTGCAACAGGCGGTTGGACTACAGAAAGATTACAAGAAAGACGGACTAGTTTAACTGGTACAGGATTTGATTTTGACTTTATCGAAACGATCAACGGAGCTGCGTTAATCAGTGACGGTAGTTCATTCGAGCGTGAAAAAACGTTGAATTCTTATTTTGGTAGAGTAAATTATGCTTATTCTGATAAATACCTTGCGTCGGTAAGTGTTAGAAGAGACGGTAGTTCAGTATTTGGACCAAACAATAAGTACGGTACTTTTCCTGCGGTTTCTGTAGGTTGGAGACTTTCAGAAGAGGAATTTTTAGCAAACAGCAGCGTAATCAACAATCTGAAGTTGAGAGTTAGCTATGGAATCACAGGTAATGACGATATCAGAACTGGAAATACACTAGTGGACTGGTATGCATACTCTGCGGTTTATACCGCCAACACTGCTGTAGGTGATAACCAGGCGATTACCAGCTTTAATGCCAACAACATTGCCAACCCGGATCTTGGATGGGAAAGATCAATCGAGATCAACCCGGCAATTGATTTCGGCTTTTTCGGTAATGTCATTTCAGGATCGATCGACTATTATAAAAGAACCAGTGACGATCTTCTTTTAAATAATCCTGTTGCCTCAACCACAGGCTTCAGTAATGCATTAGTAAACATTGGAGAAGTGACCAATGAAGGTTTTGAAGTTGAAATAAGAACTAATAACCTAAGAACTAAAGACTTCTTCTGGTCAACTACCCTGATTGGATCGAGAAATAAAAACACCTTAACTGATTTTGCAGAAGCTGATGGACAAATTACAAACGTTGACAGCAAAAGAGCTGCTGAGTGGATCAATCTGGTAGGTAATCCGATCTCTTCATTCTACGGATATGTCGTAGACAGAGACATTCCATTAGAATACATTGTTGATCCATTTCACCCGATAGGTGGTCAGGCGCAGGACGTATATGTAAGAGACCTTAACGGAGACGGTGTAATTGACGCTGATGATAAAACGATTCTTGGTAGTCCATACCCAGATTTTGTATGGAGTGTGACCAACGAAATGACTTATAAAAACTTTGATCTTTCCTTCATGTTCCAAGGAAGCCACGGTGCGGAAGTTAGAAACATGGGTGATCAGTATTTATTTAATCACTTCAACAGTTCTCAGGATTTTGATCCTGCTATTACTCCTGATCAGGAATTTATCCAGCAGAAAATCTTCACCAGTGACATCATTCAGGATGCTTCTTATGTAGCGTTAAGAAATGTCAATCTGGGTTATAACCTTCCCTCTAAGATACTGGGCAAATCACCGATAAAGCGGGCAAGAGTGTACTTCAGTGGGCAAAACCTGTTCTACTGGACTGCCAGCGATTACACTGGATTTAATCCGGAAGCTATCGAGAGAACGTCTGCTATCAATCATGGCTATCAGAGAGGTGGCGGACCAATCGCCAGAAAGTATGTCTTAGGCGTCAATATGGATTTCTAAAACGGAAAAAAGACTAAAAATGAAAAATAATATACTTTTGATTTTGATCATGGTGGCTACAATTTTTTCATGTAGCGACGAATTTCTGGAACCGGATCCAATATCATTTGTCAATGAAAACAGCTTCTTCCAAAACGAAGAACAATTAGTAACAGCAGTAATTGACATGTATGATGGCATTCAGGGAGTAAATACCACCAGCACGAACTTCAATCATGGTATTCAGTTTGAATTTCAGTTAACTGAAATGAGAAGTGATAACACAAGAACCAAAGCCAGTGAAGGTGAGCAAGCACAATTTGAGAGATTCGAAGTACAGCCTACTAATGGTGTTGTAGCAGACTACTATAGAAGCTTTTACAATGTCATATTCAGATCCAATGTGGTCCTTCAAAATCTTGGCGTAGCATCTGAAGCAAATGCCGGAGCTATTGAAGGAGAGGCGAAATTTGTACGGGCCTATGCCTATTTCAATCTGGTGAGATTATATGGAGATGTTCCATTGATTGACAGAGTGATCTCCCCTACTGAAGAAGACATCGCATTTACCCGGGTAGCAACTAGCGAGATATACCAACTAATCGTTAGCGATCTTGAAACTGCAGTTGCAACACTCGACAATATGCACAAAAACAGGGCTTCTAAGGCTGCAGCGGAAACACTTTTAGCGAAGGTTCACCTCACACTGAAAAATTACAATTTAGCACAGACACTTCTTGAATCGGTGATGTCCAGCGGATTTACCCTGGAACCAAACTTTAAAGATGTTTTCTACAATGAGAACAACAACGAGGTGATTTTTGCCATCGGATACATTGGAGACAATGTTCAGGATAGCCAGGGTTTCTCAGCAGAATGGTTAAATGCAGTGGGCAGAACCAGTGGCATCAATTATCTGACTGATGAAGCCAAACTGATTCTGGATGAAAAGGGTGGCAACAGAACGCAGTACTCATACAGAATTGATATAGAGCAGCCTACTCAACATCAGGTTGTAAAATACCTACCAGACGGCGATGCGTCGTTGGGTATTGCACCTACTTCCGGCGATCCAACATTAGCTGGTAATGACTGGATAGTTTTGAGATATGCAGATGTTTTGTTGATGCACGTGGAAGCAATCATGGCTGGTGGTACTACCACTGGTGACGCATCAGCTATTGCATCATTTCAGGCAGTGAGAAACAGAGCTGGCCTTACCGATCCGGTATCGAATATCTCACTTCAGGATTTGCTGGATGAGAGAAGAGTAGAACTTGCCTTTGAAAATCATCGATTATTTGACCTGATCAGATTGGGCGTAGCGGAAAGTGTGCTGGGAGACTTTGCAGCCGACAATGGCTTAACTTTTTCAGCAACTGACTTGTTGCTTCCTATTCCTGAGGCAGAAATAGGTCTGAGCAAAGAAAGAATGAATCAAAATCCCGGCTACTAAAACATAAATTTTTTGAAATGAAAAAGATAATTCATTATAAGAAAATATCGGCAATGCTGTCATTTCTGATAGTATTCGGGACTGTTTCGGTATTCATGACATCATGTAATGAGGATTTACCGGAAATAGGTTCAATACCGGATGAAACTCCTCCAACGGCAGGATTTTCGTATGCCGCCTCATCAGAAAGTAATCTCATGATTAACTTCTCTAATCTATCATCAAGTGCAACAACATATGAGTGGGATTTCGGAGATGGAAATACCTCTAATGAGAAAGAACCCTCCAATGAGTATGCTGATTTTGGTACTTATACCGTTACCTTAACTTCCAGCGATAACCTCGGAGTGACTAGCACAGTGACAGACGAAGTATTTGTAGTAGCAGGACCTTTTCAACCAGTAGTTTCTGAAGCAGGATTTGAAGATGGTGGTGCAAGAGCTGCAGCATGTGGTAGCAGTCTGGACGGTCGGGATTGCTGGAGAAACAGTGATCTGGGTGGTGTAATTCAGATCACATCCAGCCCAGTGAGATCAGGAGAGCAGGCTGCAAAACTGACAGGCAGTCCTTCAGATCAGCGAATTGGTTATCAACTGGTAACAGTAGAAGCAGATCAAAACTATGACCTCAACTTCTTCTATACTATGAAAGATGATCAGGTAGGTTTTATTACAGTCTCTGTATTAAGCGGACCTGTTACTTCTCACGAAGAAGCACTTGAAAAAACTATCGGATCAATTACAGTGAACGATCAGTCGGTCCCTGCAGCTTATGTAGGAGAAACC
>JBCBHL010000465.1:0-4960 GCA_038525605.1 Bacteroidota bacterium | reverse complement strand
AACACCAATTGCTAACCGAACGCAGCAGGAGCTGGAAGGCATGATCGGATTCTTCGTGAATACGCTGGCACTGAGAATGCAGGTGAATGAGGAGAACTCTTTTCAGGCCATGTTACAGGAGGTTAAGCAAACGACTTTAGGAGCTTACGATCATCAACAGGTACCGTTTGAGAAGGTAGTAGAACGGGTAGTGAAGACCCGGGATATGAGTGTGAGTCCATTGTTCCAGGTGCTGTTTGTATTGCAAAATACACCGGATACGGAAGGTACTGATATCAGTAGCACAGAAGGGCTGAAATTTTCCCATTATGAAGGTCGCGAATCTGTTACGGCGAAATTTGATCTGACCATCACAGTCAATGAAAAATCTAATGGCCAGTTCTCTGTTAACATCAATTACCGAACTGATCTGTTTAAGGAAGAAACGATCGAAAGGATGTTGGTTCACTACCAGCAATTGCTGACCGCTATTGTGGCCTCTCCATCAGCACAGCTTAGCACGGTCACGATGATTCAGGAGGAAGAAAGAACTCAGTTATTAGAAGCATTCGACAATACAGATGTCAATTATCCTGCAGACAAGACTATTATCGATTTGTTTGAGGAACAGGTAATCAAAGTGCCGGAGGCCATTGCTGCAGTTTACGAAGATGAATCATTGAGCTATCAGCAGCTGGATGAACGCTCCAATCAGCTGGCTCGCTATCTGATGTCTAAAGGAGTGAAATCTGATGATTTAGTAGGTATCTGTGTCAATCACAACCTGGATATGCTTGTAGGATTGTTAGGGATTCTGAAGTCTGGCGGAGCTTATGTTCCGATTGATCCCGCCTATCCTCAGTCACGTATCGATTACATGTTAGAGGATTCAGGTGTTAAACTGGTGTTGAGTACCAATGATCATGTTACAAGGATTACCGAAAAAGATCAACTGGACATCATCCTGTTAGACAGCGAATGGAGCCAGATAGCCAAGAGATCTGTCGGAAAACCTAAAAAGCAATATACACTTGATAACCTGGCCTACGTCATCTATACATCAGGGAGTACCGGTAAGCCTAAAGGTGTGTTGATTGAGCATCGTAATGTTGTTCATTTGTTCCGGAATGATGCAAACTTGTTTGATTTCTCATCAGATGATGTCTGGACTTTATTCCATTCATTCTGCTTCGATTTTTCCGTTTGGGAAATTTATGGAGCACTACTATTTGGCGGTAAGTTGGTGATTGTTCCAAATTCAGTGACCAAAGATGCGAAGGCATTTAGCGATCTGATGCTAGATGAAGGAGTAACTGTTCTGAATCAAACCCCAGGTGCATTTTATACCCTTCAGAATGAGTTCATGGCAATTGCCGAAAAGACGGCAATCCGCTATGTGATTTTTGGTGGTGAAGCCTTGAATCCGGGTTATCTGGCCAACTGGAAGGACCGATATCCTGATTGTAAGCTGATCAATATGTATGGTATCACGGAAACGACTGTTCACGTGACCTACAAAGAAATTACTGCAGCTGATATTGATAGTACTGTGAGCACCATTGGCAGGGCTATCCCTACGTTGAGTTGCTATATTTTGGATGAGCATTTGAACCTGGTACCAAGAGGAGTAGTAGGCGAATTATGTATTGGGGGAAGTGGAGTGGCCAGAGGCTATTTAAACAGAGAGGCGTTGAACAATGAACGCTTTGTGTCAAATCCATTTAGTGAGGATAGCAATTCACGCCTGTACAAATCAGGTGATCTTGGTCGATTATTACCAGATGGGAATATAGAGTACATTGGCAGGAAGGATACGCAGGTCAAGGTTCGTGGTTATCGAATAGAATTAGGAGAGATAGAGAATGCTTTATCCCTACTTCCTCAGGTTAATCAATGTTGTGTGTTGGCGAAGGAAGATAGCACTGGTAACAATCGTTTGATCGCTTATGTAGTAGCTGAAAATAAACCGGAAAACGACTGGAAGGCTGTTTTGAAGGCTTCATTAGGAGAGGGGTTACCGGAATACATGGTTCCTCAATTATGGGTGCAGCTGGACGAAATGCCGCTGACATCCAATGGCAAATTAGATAAAAAAGCACTGCCTGAATTGGATAGCTCAACACTATCCAGTAAAGAGTATGTAGCACCAACCACAGCATTAGAAACACAACTGGCTGAAATCTGGCAAGATTTGCTGGGTGTTGAAAAGGTTGGTATTTATGATAATTTCTTCGAATTAGGTGGACATAGTTTGTTAGTTGTTCGATTGATTGCGAGGATACAGGACATTGGTTATACCGTCAATGTAAGGGATATTTTCTCCTATCCGAGCATCACCCAATTAAGTCCCAGATTAGCCCTTAAGGATGATTATCAGGCACCGGCAAACGCAATTTTACCTGGCAGCGAATACATTACGCCTGAGATGGTCAATCTCGTGGAATTGAGTCAGGAGGAATTGGAAAAGATCATGGACAATACTCCTGGCGGTGCAGTTAACATCCAGGATATTTATCCACTTTCTTCACTGCAGAAAGGTATTTATTTTCATCACCTGATGAGTGATCGTTCCAGTGGAGATCCTTATGTGATCTCTACAACTTTATCCTTTTCGACTGTAGACCAGCGTTCGGAATTTGTAAAAGCCTTGAATTTTATCGTTAGCAGACACGATATTTTACGAACCTTCATTCTAAATGAAGGATTGCCTGAGGCGTTACAAGTGGTGATGCGAAATGCAGAACTGGCGATCGAGGAGCTATCGATAGACGATAATCAGGATGTATTATCACGAGTGCAAAAAGAGACTGAAGCTGGTAATCTATGGATCAATCCATCTGTGGCACCTATGCTACAGGTGAAGGTGGCAGATGATTTGGTTAATGGAAAGTACTATTTGATTTTAAATCATCACCACCTGATCATGGACCACATTGGGTTGGAAAAAGTAAAACAGGAGATCATGCTTTATTTATCCGGTAAAGCAGAATTGTTACCAACTCCTGCCTTATATCGGGACTTCATTGCAGATACCCTGCGAAAAGAGAAAATAGAAGCCAGTGAACAATATTTTAGTACATTATACGGAAATATATCAGAACCTACTTATCCATTTAACTTCTCTGATAACCAGGTAGACGGATCTACCAGCATTGTAACCTCCAGAATATTTCTGCCTGCAGAATTGCGTGATGCGGTACGGGAAGTATCCGGTAATTTGCAAATGAGTCCTGCAGTCTTTTTCTATGCAGCGTTTGGCCTGGTAGTAGGGAGGTGTAGTAATAAAGACTATGCCCTGTTCGGATCGATTTTCTTAGGAAGGCTGCAAGGATCCAAAGGTTCGGAATCTTCATTGGGATTATTCATGAACACCTTGCCTGTATTGTTGGACCTGAAAGGTGATGTTGCGGCTTACATTAGCCGCACCAATGAACATTTGCAAAAGCTGATTGATTTTGAACAGACGCCATTATCGGATGTTCAGGATTGGAGTGGTATTTCAAATGATGTGCCGATGTTCAGTACACTGCTGAATTATCGTCACTCAAGACAAGAAACCACTCCGGCAGGTGCGGAGAACACACTTGATATCGGAATTGAGTATGCTGCTGTCAGCTCCAGAAATAATCTTCCCTTCAATTTCGATGTGGATGATTACGGAAATGAATTTAGCCTTGCTGCAAAAATCTCTGATGTTGGCATTGATCCTGCAGCTATCGTATCATACATGGTAGAAGCATTGACAGTTCTTATAAAAGGGATTCGGGAGGAATCTTCGTTTAGACTGGCAGATCTTTCAATTGTACCTGCTGAAGAGCAGCATCAATTGTTAGAATTATTTAATGAGACTGACAATTCATTACCATCCGATGCTGAGACAGTCGTTGATTTATTTGAAGCACAGGCAGCAAATACCCCATTAGCAACAGCCGTGGTTTATGAAGGTGAGTTTTTGACATATCAGGAATTGAATGATCATTCCAATCAACTGGCTCGTTATCTAAAGAATCAGGGTGTTACGTCAGATGTGTTGGTAGGAATTTGCATTGATCGCAGTCTGGAAATGATGATTGCCATACTGGGTATCATGAAAGCTGGTGGTGCCTATGTGCCGATCGATCCGGAGTATCCTCAGGATCGAAGAGATCACATGCTTGAAGATTCGGCGGTAAGCATTTTACTAAGTGATAATCAAAATAGTAGTGGTTTTTCAGATAAAGAAGACCTGGAGGTCATCACATTAGACGATAGCTGGAATCAGAAATTTGGAAAGCGATCAGTTAAGAACCTGAAAAGAATTGCCTCACCATCGAATCTGGCATATTTGATCTATACTTCCGGAAGTACAGGGAAGCCTAAGGGAGTGCAGATTACTCATCACAATTTGATGGACTATTTCCACGGGTTGGTAGATAAGACCAATGTCCGGTCTTGCGATAGTTTTGGATTGAGTTCCAGCATAGCAACGGATTTAGGAAATACAGTGGTGTACGCTTCTTTGTTGACAGGAGGAAGATTACATGTACTATCAGAAGATGAGTTGATCAGTGCTGAGAAAATGTCGAAACTTGACATAGACTGCCTGAAAATGGTTCCTTCTCACTGGAAGACCTTGCAGACAAAAGAAGCTGTCTTTGTGCCAAATAAATGTTTGATTCTGGGAGGGGAAGCTTTCACGGATGATGTGTTGGATATCCTGACTACTAATCAGGTGAGTTGTGAGGTTTATAACCACTACGGACCGACAGAGACCACCATCGGTAAGCTAATCCATAAGGTTTCTTTGACTGAAGATTACAGGCATTCAGTTCCTCTGGGTGCTCCATTTGGCAACAACCGTGTCTATGTGTTGGATGATCACAACATGCTTTGCCCGATAGGTGTGGTTGGGGAACTATGCATTGGCGGTGCTGGTGTGGCGAAAGGTTATCTAAACAGAGAATCATTGACAGCAGAGAAGTTTGTCAATAATCCCTTCAAG
>JBCBHL010000464.1:0-4977 GCA_038525605.1 Bacteroidota bacterium | reverse complement strand
TTATGATGATAAAAATATCGGAGTAAAGATTAAATCGCCGATAAAAGTACTTCTGTATCATAATTTGAATCATAAAAAACCTCTGTCAAATCATTGATGACCTTTTCATCTGGCTGATCATTCACCAGGTATCTATAAAGCTTAGTTGTAACAAACCGTGCTGTCTCTTTCTTTTCCAGCAACATATTGAGTACATCATCACCTGAGAAATTTCCTGTTTTGCCAAATATTTCTTTGCTGCCATAGTCATGTTGTCTTTCCCTTAATACATATTCACCGGACTGATTAAATGACCAGCCGGTAAAAGCACGGGCAGCATTTTTCACATCGCTTTCGGTGTAATTACCTCGCCCAATCGTAAACAATTCCATGACTTCCCTTGCGAAATTCTCATTGGGTTTTCTTTTTCTGTTTTGCTGATTATTGAGGTATTGCAACATTGCAGGCTCTTTTGAAACAGCACGCAACAAATCTCCAAAATTACCTAGAGCATTTTTCCTGACCGTGTTCAGATAACTCTGAATGAAAAAAACATTCCTTGAACTGCAGGCAAAATGATTATGCCAGAATAATGACATTCTTTCACGCAAAACGCCATCGGTAAGACTCATATGGTCAAACCATTTTTTATTGAGCATTTTTACCTTTTCCCTCGATTGCTTGAAAAGCATCTGCCTCTCCTTTTTATCCATCGACCGGAGCGTGGCAAAATCGAATTGATTTTTATCCATTACTGTCAATGGGGTAAACTTCCGGGAAGACTTTAATAATCGCTCCCACAATTCCTCCTGTGTAGTTCCTTCAAACTTCTGAATTGTGATATAGTTATCGAAAAGTCCTGCCCGCCAAAATAAATGCTGTACTTGTCGTTGCGATAGTTTCATATTCACAAGGTTATTAAATTTTAGACTTTGAAAAGCCTGAAAGGTTTAATCTAGAGGTAGCTATTTTAAATTTTACTTTAAATAAGACCTTCCTGAACCGCAATTCTCACCATACCTGCAAGGTTTTTCACTTCCAGTTTTTCCATAATAGCTTTTCTATGTGTTTCCACAGTCCTCACAGCAATAATCAACTTTTCGGCAATTTCTTTTGTTGAATATCCTTCTGCAACATGCGTCAAAATCTCCTTTTCCCTTTCAGATAGCATTTGAGTTTTTTTCAGTCCGGTTTGCTTTAGCGCAACAGACGAGTCATTGAGCATTTCCATAGCTCTTTGCGAATAATACTTGCGGCCTTTGATAACTGTCTCCAGGCATTGAATAAACTCGAACTCATCGGCATTTTTGGGCAGGTAGCCGTCGAACTGATTAGAAACTACTTTTTTCATTACTTGCTGATTAAGGTGCATCGTCAACAAGATTTTTTTGAAACCCGGAAATGCCATTTGCAACCTCTCGATTAACTCCAGTCCATTGAGTTCAGGCATATCCAAATCTGTAAAAACGATATCCGGTTTGAGTTCAGGGATTTTTGACAATGCCTCCTTTGGATTCGTAAAGATTGCCAGCAACTCAAATCGAGGATCTTCGACAAAAAATTTTGATACGCCTTGCGCAACTAATTCATGGTCATCAACAATTACTATGGTGTTGCTCATAATAGTTGATACGGTATTTTGATGCTGACTGATGTGCCTGAATTTTCTCCTGGTTCATAATTAATACTTCCTTTGACCATATCAAGTCTGCTTTTGATATTAAGTAAACCTTGCCCACTGTCATTGGATTTTACACTCATACCGACACCATCATCTTCAATAAACAGGATAAGATTTTCTTTTACATTGAGCAATTGTACAGATACATTTTTCGCCTGAGAATGCTTGATGATATTGTTAATTAACTCTTGCACAATTCGATACAAACTGATTTCCAGTTTCTTATCGAATCGCTGATTTACCTGATGATGCTCAAACTCATATTGGATATCGGCGAAGCGGAATGAGCTTTGAAGCAAATCCTCCACAGCTCTGACTAATCCATCGTCCATTAATGCCCTGGGCATCATCTGATGCGAAATTTGTCTTACTTCGTCAGCTGACTTTGAAAATGATTCTGCGATTTCTTCCAATTTTGATTTCTCGGACTCACTTGATAAACCTTTTGCTGTATTCATCAATGCCATTTTCAGCGCGCTCAACTGCTGACCGATCCCATCGTGCAAATCTTTGCTGATTCTATTTCTTTCCTGCTCTGTAGCGTTAATTACAGATTCAAATCCCTTTTCTTTTTCCAACAAAATCGCCCGTTGCAGCTCTTGGCGTTGAATTGATTTATTCCTGAGGTAAAAGATAATTCCTCCTAATATCAAAACAACGATTCCTCCTATCAGCAATACATTCCTATTTCGTTGAGACGAAATAGTTGCTTCCTGATTTTTCAGATCAAGATCCTGCTGGATTATTTGTTTTTCTTTTTCCGCTGTTTCGTACTTGGTTAAGATCTCATTAAAATCCTTTTGTGCTTTGTTACTATTGATACTATCACTTAATTGATCGTATAAGTTGTAGTATTTATAGGCATTATCAAAGTCATTTGATCTGGCGTAAACTTCCGATATACTCTCATAGGCCGATATTAAATAATCAAAATCCTGGTAGGTCTTACCTAATTGTATTGATTCCTGAAAATCCGTAATGGATTCCTGATATCTTTTCATTTTACCAAGGATATTTCCTCTTATTCCCAGACCTAATGCCACACCAGGAACAAAGTTGATATCTTTGGACAGCTTCAAAACTTCGTTAGATACCTCTAAACCTTCACGGTAACGGCTCTGCTTTTCGTAGACTGAGGCTATATTGATCATTGCGTTTATCTGAATAGGAAGATTGTTAATGACTTTGGCGATAGAATCCGAAACTTCTGCATTGCTAAATGCTTCAGCTAATTCTTCTTTTCCGAGGAATGATGCACTCAAGTTCAAATATACAATAGCGAGACTTCTTTTATTTTGATCAAAGGCTTTAAGAGCATCAGAAAAATATTTAATGGCAGGATCATAATTTTTCATATCGAGATAATTTTTCCCAATATTAATCAGCGTATTTTGATGGAAGATTTTTCTGGTCGTCTCCTGTTTAATTGAATCCTTTAAGTCCAGTCCGGTCAGTAAAGACTCAATTGCCTGCTGAAATCTTCCAAGATTATTGAGCGCGACAGCTTTGTTATTGTAACTTGTTGGAATTTCTGAATAGATGCCGGCATTGGTTGAAATTACTATCGCAGAGTCAGCATATTTGATAGCATCTTCATTTCTGCTATCTGACATGCTACAATATGTCAAATTAACATAAATGATATTGATAATACTGTCACGCTTACGTGAGGCCCCAATAGAATTAATTACAAATTTTATCTGCTCTCCGTAATACTTCCTGGCAGAATCAAATTCATACGCGCTTTCATATCTCTTCCTAGTCTTTCATAAACCTGAGATATAGAGAAAGCAGATGAGTCTGCAACCTTATAAATTGTGAGTGTATTTTTTAAACTATCTATCTGGCCATGTGCACAAAATGAACAAATGGCAAAGACCAAAAGCAGGAAGGTGGGTTTTAGCTTTCTCATTACAACTGTAAAATCTCCTCAATAGAGATTTTCAACTAGTTTTTTATTAGGATTCGAATTCTTAAATGTAAACAATTACAGGTATCTCACAAAAACCACGAGACAAATACCAAAATACCACGATGCTTGGGCAGCTTCAAAAAACAGAGCTTTGTTCATTATTAATTTAATCTCAAAGTCATGAAAAAATCAGTAGTATTAATTTATCTATTTCTAATTGCAAATTGCGCATTTTCACAAAAATCAGTTCAGGAACTATCAGAGTTATCTAATAAAAAATTCAATAAAATTTCCAGAACTTACCATGGAGGTTCACCTGCAATCATCAAATCATTTTCAAAATCCTGTAAAAAAATGGGACAGGATTTACCTGAGGATCTTACTCCTTCCGTCAAAAAAGTAGGCATATTAACTTTTTACCTTTCAGATTTTTCCGAATTAGACAATCGACGGGCTCTACGAAATGGTGGAGTATATGCAGATAACCTAACAACAGCTGCGACAGGCCAACTGGCAAGAGACTTTTATGATCAATCTTTGCAAAAACTCAAGGAGTCATACAAAGCACAAGGAATCGAATTGTTAACACCAGACCAATTCTTAGATACGGAAGCAAAAAAAGATGCGTATTTCTCTACTGAGATTAAACTTTCAGGTGTTTCAAAGGTAGTTTCTGCATTAAGCAGAAATGTAGGCCGAAAAAATGAAAAATCTCCAAATGCTCCGGATGGCTACAGAGTAGTTTATAACTCCCTTTCTATTGACGGAGCAGATAAGAAAGCTGTCATCTCACTTGGTAAATTAGCAAAAGAACTGGGTTTAGATGGTTTATTGTCTGTTCAGATACTTACTAACCTGAAGGGAAGAACCATCGGTCTTCATAAAGTGAAGATGGCATTACATGGAATTAATCCAATACCTTATGACGGGACTTGCAAATGGGTCGGCGGTTATTTCGATGGATTACTGTTAGAATTCGCAGAAATATCCGCAGGTGATTTAGTCTTTGCCAAAATCAAGAAAAAAGCAATTGCTGATGTGAAAATTGATGGATTTGATGCGCTCATTGGCAGATTATCAGATAAGGTACTAAATCAGATTGCCATCGATTACGAAGGAAATTCCGGAAAGAAATAAAACCTGTCAGGTTTTCTCAAGCTCTAAATATTGCTCCTAAGATGGCTTTGAGAACTTTCACGATGGAGTGGCCTCCTCTAAATAGCAGGAGGCCTTAATTCCAAATACTAAATCATAAAAAATGAAAAAGACAATAATAGTACTTCTACTAATTCATCTGGCCAATATCAGCTACAGCCAGATTCCAAAAGAATACATCATGGGTAGACTAAAACTGTGATTTCCTGCCTCTAGCTTTAGTCTACCCATGATGTATTCTTTTGGAATC
>JBCBHL010000463.1:0-4997 GCA_038525605.1 Bacteroidota bacterium | reverse complement strand
AAATGAATTCTTTGGCATTGGCATCCAAAATGGAAAAACTCCTGAAAATCTGGGAGTTCTCTGGAGATCCGCTCAGAATATGGGAGCCAGCTTTATATTTACCATTGGTAACAGATATGAACGGCAGGCTTGCGATACTTATAACGCCTCTAATTCAATGCCTTATTTTCACTATGCGAACTTCGGGGATTTTTACAAACATCTTCCAAAAGGTGCCAGGTTAGTAGGTGTAGAACTGACTGATGAGGCGCAACCTCTGGAAAAGTTTCGGCACCCTAAAAGATGTGTTTACCTGTTAGGTGCAGAGGATCACGGTTTGTCTAAAGAGACGGTTGGAAAAGCTCATTTGCTCGTGAAGTTCAACTCGGAACACAGTCTGAATGTAGCTGTTGCCGGCAGCATTGTTATGTATGATCGTTCTCTCGACAAGTCCAGGTGCTAAATGTTAAAAGCTAATTTATTTGTCACAAATTCAGATTTATTTCAACTTTACAGATATGATCCTTCCTCTTTATAACCTGGAATATGAACTAACCGAATCACTGGAAACTACTATCACACGGTTTAAATGGTCGATCGGAAAAGAGCAATATGGCCTTTTGGATGAGCTATCATGGAAGGGTATGTATGATACTCAAAAAGACTGGATAGGTTATTTTGATGAAAAGAACTTAAGCTTTTACCTGCAGCAGCCCGGCTATTTTTTCAAGAAAGAGTTTGACGTAGCAGTGAAAGGAAAGATAGAAGTCAGAAGTTCAAACCATATAGTAAAACTACAGGCCGGGCTGAAGCCTATGTCCGCATTTATGTCTTCAATTATTGTCATTGCTATCATCCTAAACATCGTCTTAAGTGCGGGTCAAGATAACCAAGGGCCTGAGATATCTACATTCGTTTATTTATTCACCATTGCGCTATTGGGATTCTTATTGATCAGGTATAGACTTAAAACTGCTGAGAAGAAGTTAGATCGCCTTTTTCGTTGATTCCGAGAACTGACGACTTTCGAAACAGCTCAGTACTGCTATTTTATTCACAAATACATACCTGATTGGTTCTACACGTCAGAGATACATCTGTTTTTCACTATATTTATGAATTGAGTTTAGGATAAATCCATTCAAAAACTCATCTAATCACACACCAACAGATCGATAATGATGGATAAAAAAGCCTACAATGAAGAATTAAAGCGCGTTGAAAATGCTGAGATGGTCCTCTGGTACGCTTCTAATAATCACATAAAAGTAGACAATGCCATTATCAACTCAGTTTTAAATTTTAAAGCTTTCCTTTTATCTGATAGTCATTCTTCTGATCCTGATCAGTACGCTGCACTGAAGAAAGAATTCTACAAATGCAGTACCATGCTAAATACGCTGGAAGGAATCAACACCAAAGGAATACTGGCGATAGAAAAAAAGAAATACCTAATCAACTTTTGGAATTACAAACTGTTGGGATTTTCTTTCTCTGAGAGGCTGATGATCAGTTACAAATTCATCATGGTTTCGGTCATGATCTTTACGCTGCTTGGACACTTTTATTGGTTTACCGGCCTCAGTTACATGCAGCAATATGACGAAGTAGTAAAGAGTATTCATTCGATTACCAGTGATCTGGAGTTGGTAGATACCTTATCAGCAGCATATTTGGATTTATCCGAGGATTATAAGGAAAAGCAAATTGATAAAACAAATATTGTATTAGCCTTATGCAATTGGAGTGCAGTACTAAGACCCGATAACAGTTGGTTTAAAACAACAAACTTCGCCAACATTAGTCGAAGTAACTGCGATAAACAATTTTGTAAAGCTCCTGAAAATCAAAAAAGAATTAGTAGAATGGTGATCATCAATCTGCGTTTTCTGGACAACTATGTACTACCCCTGTTATATGGACTACTAGGGGCCATCATTTATTCGCTGCGGAATCTATCCTCAGAAATAAAGAATTATACTTTTAATAGGTTTTCAAAGATTAATTATGCCACCAGACTGTTTCTGGGTGCATTTGCCGGAATTGCCATTGGATGGTTTGTAAGTTCGGGGCAAAACGCAATCAACGCTACCAAAATCTATAGCCTGTCCCCTATCATCCTTGCATTTGTGGCTGGCTACAACATTGAATTCTTATTTTTACTCATAGACAGGTACATCAGAGGAATCAAAAAACCAGCAAAGAAAAAAGAGCCCAAAAGTAACCTGCCGGAGCAGCAATAGACTCCTCCGGCAAATTGCTAAATGCTTAACTTAAAGCTGGCTCATCCGGTACGGGACACCAGATTCCACAACTTCTTCGATTTGAAAAACACTCATACTTGTTTTGCGTCACAATGCATTGCTGCGGAATCGTCTCACAGAAAAAGTCATCTGTATCACAAAGTCCACATCCGGTAATATGAGAGCCACCTTTTACAGTTTCTTCTCCGTTTTCGTCGAGGTTTGTTACAAAACTCTTTACTTTAATCGTCGCAAGATCTAGTTTCTTTTTCATCGTTATTAGTTCGGTTAAAGCCTACTCTTTTGATAGCTTTTCGGCATTCGCGTAATCATAAAGTTAATAATTAACCATTCAATTCCCTGACGAATGAATAAACGATAGGTCTCATTTTGTAAATGGTACATTTAGATTCGTAAGTGTTTTCACGACAGATCAAATTTATCTATCAATTGATCTGATACCTTATTTATTATCAAACGACTTATCAGGATAAGGTGGTACCTCTGGTAGTTTTCTTGGGTCTTTTTTAATCTCGTTTTGCAAATATTCAATAGCCTTTTCCAGCTGAGCATCTTTACCATTGAATGTAGCATGTGGTAGATTATCTACTTCAATATCAGGTTCAAATCCATGCCCTTCGATTAGCCAGTTCCCCTCCTCATCGTACACACCAAACATAGGAGCCCTGGCCAGTCCCCCATCGCTTAATCTATTAGCACTGCTCAACCAGATTTCTCCTCCCCAGGTACGCATGCCAATGGCAGTCCCAAGCTTTAACCTCTTGAATCCGTCCGCAAATGCTTCTCCGTCAGAAGATGTGTTTTGATCAACAAGAATGACGATATGCCCCCTAAAAGCATACGGCATATTTGAATAAGGTATACCCGATCTTCCTTTCCAATACATCCATGCTTTCCGCAACAATTTCTCCAGTATAAAGCTATCGATGTTGCCACCATTGTTGTGCCTTACGTCTATAATCAGCCCGGGTCTGTCAAATACTGGATAAAACTCTTTGTACCATTGACTAATGTCTCTGCTGGTCATGGCCTGCAGGTGAACATAGCCAATTTTATTATCAGCAGCCTTCTCCACTTGCAGCCTTCGGGAATACTCCCAGTCTCTGTACTTTAATCGATAGATATTGCCAATCGGGGTCACGATTTTTTCAAAAGTATCCTTGCCTCTTTTTAGTGTCAGCAGGACCTGCCTCTCTGCCTTATTCCTGATCATTTCTCCGATATCGATCGCTCCTGTTGTACTTTTGCCATCAACATGCGTGATAATATCATTCTCCCTGATGCCCAAAAAGGGATCATCCAAAGGAGATCTCAGATCCGGGTAATCAGGATCGGACTTATAGATATATTCTATTTTAAACCCTCCAGTTGACTTGTCTTTAGAGAATCTCGCACCGAGGCTCGCTACTGAAATATCATTGTCATCAGCTCTGGCATCACCTCCTCTCACACTTGTGTGAAGCGCTGATAACTCGCCAACAAACCTGCCTATTAAATCCGATAATTCCAGTCTGGTTGTCACCCGGTCCAGTAATGGAAGGTATTTTTCATACATTGCCTTCCAATCTACACCATGCATATTCTTATCGTAAAAGTAATCTCGCTCCATCCGCCAGGCATCAGTAAAGAGTTGTTCCCAATCTTCACGAGGCGTAATCGAAAATTTCCAACCAGATAGATCTATTGAGGAACCGGAAAGGTCACTCACTTTTGATGTGCCAGCATTTAACATATACATCTGCCGTCCTTTTCTTACCAGCAACTTACTTTTATCTGATGTCATGAAATAGCTTCTTACATTTTCAATCATCGTCTTGATCTTGGGTTGCTCATTACCAATCTTAACCAGCGATAAATGAGATTTTGCCTCTACTCCTGTTTCACTGCTGATCAGATAGATCGCTTTCTTATTAACTGATAGTGAATTGTAGTTACCTGGTTTAACGGGAACTGCTTCGATCCTTTCCTTGATTCCATCAAAATCAATGGTAATAGCAATCTCCTGATTTGATGACTGAGAGGACTGCGGTTTCATCAACTCATCTGCTGGCCTGAATGGGGATCTGATACCCTTCTTCAAGGATATGTGATAGATTTTTTCGCTCGCATCAAAATAAGGTTCCGGCTGCCTTGTTCCCCACGGTGAGCCTACCAGACTTTGAAAGTTACGATCAGATAAAAAGTAAACAAAATTACCTTCCGAACCCCAGGCAGGAGATGTACTGTTGGCTCTATCTGTCGTAATAGCAATGGATTTATCGTTTTCAACATCATAAATAAAGATCTGAAACATCTGGTTTAAGGCTCTTTCGCAATAGGCGATCCATTTGCTATCCGGAGACCAGGTATAGTCTCTTATTCCTTCATTATTACGGGAAATTTTACGATGTTTCCCATCAGATCGGGAAAACAAATACAGGTTATTTTCAAGGTCACTGTACGTGATCCATTTGCCGTCTGGTGAGGGTGCTGCTTTATATCTTAATATCTTACCGTTAGTAGTGAGTTGCTTACTTTTTCCCTTACCATTCGCTGGCATTTCTACAAATTCAAATTCCCCGCTTTCATCGGAAAGAGCAATGACTTTTTTGCCATCTTCGGAAAACACAGCGTCTCTATATCTCACATCTCCAGGTTCTGTAAATTCAACAAATCTTCCCGTTTTGACTGGCGCCACGAAAACTCTTCCTCTGGCTGTCAGCACTATTTGCTTACCCGTAGGATCAGGATATGCAGAAGTAACATAATTCATTG
>JBCBHL010000462.1:0-4998 GCA_038525605.1 Bacteroidota bacterium | reverse complement strand
GGAAGATATCGAAAAGATGAAAGCCTACTTTAGAACTATCAAAGGAAAATACCCTGAGATGGGTGTCAGGTAGTTTTAATTTTTTTAATCCCTTGCATTTCATTCCATTTTAACTTCTGTGGATCAAAGGGATCAATCGGAAATCTAGTGGGGGACACCTCACTTCTCGCTCTCACACTCAAACTATCAAAAAGTAGAGATTAATAAAGAGATCGTAAATCTTTAATTTCCAGTTGATTACAAAACTTCAGATTGTTTTTCCGTTGCAGTTAGGTACAATCAAACAATTCTTCTCCTCACAAATATTGCTTGGTCCGATCAAATACCTGTGAATCAAAGATTCGATCGAAAATCCTAGTACTAAAAAACCCTGACTTTACTGGCCAGGGTTTCAAATATTGTAAACTTAACTGTTTGTTGTTAAGCTGATTTCTTTCTTCTTCTTGTTGTCTTTTTCACTGGCTCATTGACAATTTCATCAACTACGTCAGCTAAAATTCTACCACAATGCTCACAAACGATCACTTTCTTTTTCTCTCTGATTTCCGCCTGCTTTTGCGGAGGTACAATATTGAAACAACCACCACATGCTCCTCTTCTTACAGGAACAACAGCAAGACCATTTCGCATGTTATTTCTTACTTTGTTGTAAGACTTTAAGTAGCGTTCTTCGATATGCTTGGCAGCTTTTTCTCTGTCTTTCAACAGCTTTTCTTCTTCACCTTCGCTTTCGGAACTGATCGTTTCAAGTTCTTTCTTTTTGGATTCAAGGTCTTTTGATCTTTCATCAAGAATTTCCTGAGATCTTTCAATCTCTTCCTTCTTAGATTCGATTTTTACCTTAGCCTCTTTGATTCTTTTTTCAAGAATCTGGATTTCAAGTTGTTGAAGTTCGGTTTCTTTACTAATCGCATCATATTCTCTGTTATTTCTAACATTCATTTGCTGCTCTTCGTACTTTTTGATCAACTTCTCAGCATCTTTTATGCTTGTTTTATTTGTAGTGATACTTTTTTCGAAATCTGAAAGCTCAGCATTTTGCTTGTCTATTCTCGTTTGGTATCCGGCTATTTCATCTTCAAGATCCATCACTTCCTCAGGTAGAGCTCCTCTCACCTTTTTGATCTCATCTAACTCCGAATCTATGTTTTGTAATTTTGTTAATGCTTCGAGCCTTTTTGCTACCGTATTATCCATGTAAACTAAAAATACTTTATAGGGTTCGTATTCACTTTTGACGAATGAAGTGCAATATTAGTTAATTTTTCTATTAAAAAGTCATAAATAAGTTGTTTTGTAAATGCCTCACTCTCGTAGTGACCAATGTCAGCGATGATGATTTGTCCGTCTGCATCGAAAAACTCATGATATTTATAATCCGCTGTGATAAAAATATCAGCACCGGCACTTTTTGCCTTGTTGAGCAGAAATCCACCAGCCCCTCCACATACAGCAACCTTTTTAATTTTCTCTGTGCAAATATCAGTATGCCTGATGCAACTAACTTGCATAATCTCTTTTAATTGACTCAGAAAATTTGGTGTATCGATGGCCTCTGACAGTTCACCGATCATACCCGAACCTACTTCCTGATTACGGTTGACTAGTTCCGTAATGAAATAAGAAACTTCTTCGTATGGATGAGCATTGATCAATACTGCTAATAGTTGATTGGTCAGGTTCGCGGGAATCAGGAATTCTATTTTGCTTTCTTCTACAGATTCGCGATCGCCACCAGTAATACCTATGGTAGGGTTGCTGGCTTCCCCTGGTTTGAAAGTACCAGTACCCAAAGAGGAAAAACTACATTCTTCATAATTTCCAATTGATCCGGCTCCTGCCTCGAAAAGCGCATTTTGAACTTCTTCAGCAGAATCTGTTGGGACGTAAGTGGTGAGTTTTCTCAGGGTAGAGGGCTTAGGCGAAAGGATTTTGGTATTTTTCAGACCAATTAAGTCAGCAATTTTCTTATTAACGCCAGTGTGCACATTGTCGAGATTCGTATGAATAGCGTAAATGGCTATGTCATTTTTAATCGCTTTTAAGACAGTCCTTTCCACGTAATTTCTCCCGGTGATTTTTTTTAAACCACCAAAAACGATCGGGTGATGCGAAACGATCATGTTGCAACCCAGGTCAAGGGCTTCATCGATAACAGATTCAATGGTATCCAGTGTGATCAATACTCCGGTGCACTCACTCGACTGATCACCTACAATTAAGCCGGAATTGTCATAAGATTCCTGATATACGGGAGGAGCCCAGCTTTCGAGCAGATGAATTATTTCTTTTATCTTCATATTACAACAAAGGTTATCTTTTTTGTCTGATAATGGTGCTAGTTTTGAGCAGAATAAAAGTAAACTTATTGAAATGAAATTCCTAAAGTGGTTATTGTTTCCTTTTGCTGTATTGTACGATGCAGTTACGAGTTTTAGAAACCATTTATTTAATATCGGTCATTTTAGATCATTTGAATTCCAGACGAATGTGATTTCAGTGGGTAATTTATCCGTTGGTGGTACTGGTAAAACACCAATGGTCGAATACCTGATTCGATTGCTGAACGAGTCGGCGCAGGTAGCCACTTTAAGTAGAGGCTATGGGAGGAAGACGAGTGGATTTATAAAAGGAGAACCTGATACCACCAAAGTGGCTGATATTGGCGATGAACCTTATCAGTATCTATTGAAATATGGTCATCATACTGATGTCTACGTAGGAGAAGAGAGGGCCTGGGCTATTCCTGCCATCTTGTTTGAAAAAACTAAAACTGACATAATCTTACTGGATGATGCCTATCAGCACAGAAGCGTTAAGCCTTCGTTGAGTATTTTGCTCACCAAATATGATAATCCGTTTACTGACGACTTTCTCCTCCCGGCAGGAAGACTGAGGGAAGCAAGAAAAGGTGCGAACAGAGCCGATATTATAGTAGTAACCAAGTGTCCTGAAGACATCAATCAGAAAGCTGTTAGTGATAAGATTGGGCAATATACAGATGATCAAAAGCCCGTGTTTTTCACATCTGTCAAGTATGGAGCTCCTGTACGTTTCAACGGTGATAGTCAGCCTGATGTAAAGAGTGCAAAAGTCATGTTGGTTTCAGGTATTGCCAATGCTGATGATTTTGAAGAGTACGGCGGTAGCCAGTTTGATGTGATCGATCATTTAAGATTTTCAGATCATCATCAATATAAATCAAAAGATATTGAGAAAATGAAGTTGCATAGAGTTGATCAGCAAGTCATTTATCTCACAACTGAAAAAGATTTCGTGAAGTTGAGGGAATTTGAAAAGGAATTAGCAGATTTGCCGTTTTATTATCTGCCAATAGAAATTGTTTTTAAGGATAATAAAAGCGAATTTGACGAGTTAGTTAAAAAGTCGATTAAATCATATGATACACCTGATGGTGAAGATGAATAAATTAAGTTTTTCTGTATTTCTCCTTTTACTTATTTCTTTCCCCGGAGTTACCCAGATTTTGGACGATAGTACCAAGTTGGTTTATGGCCCAAGTACACTTAGTTTTTACAACCTTGACGATCAGAAGGACAATATTTTTACTCCAGGTGGTTTGGATACTACTCTTTACGACCTTGGCAACTTCACTAAACTCGATCAGTTTCATAAGAAATACCAGGATTTGGGTGCCAACGGAACCGCTATGCGTCCATTATTTTTCAGTTCACCCGAAACAATCGGACTGAGGTCCGGATATGATGCCTATAATCCATTTGTGAAGACCAAATCAGATTTTCGGTTTTTTGATACCAAGTCACCTTTTATGGATTTGTATGCTGCATTTGGGGGAGTTGGCCGATCAGTGGTAGATTTTGACTTTTCCCGAAATATCAAGCCTAATATCAACTTTGGTTTCGGAATAGAAAGGATAACCACCGATAAACAAATTGGTCCGGCTACCAGTAATGGTGACAGAAATGCGGTTGCGACGAATCTCGACCTAAATGGTTTCTACAGGAGTAAGGATAATAAGTACCTCGCTATGTTTTATGCTTACCGATTTCTGAATACTGTCAATGAAACTGGCGGTGTTTTTTTGGAAGATAGCACTGATATTGCCGGAGTTTTTCAGTACGAAGATGCACCAATCAGATTAAGAAACGTCATAGGAGAAGATGTAAGAACTAATGTACATCTATATCATGAATACAAACTGGGAAAGGCATTACAACTCTATCATGAGTTCGATCACAACAGGCAGAAAGTTACTTATTTCGATGAATCTGACGGGGCTTCAACAACCACAGGATTTGATCAATATGCTGATAATTACGACGCGTTTTTTTTAGATCCACTTGCAACGGATGAAGCTCAGACTTTTCGGTCGCTCAGCAATGAAGTAGGGGTGAAAGGAGATATTGAAAAGGGTTTTTACAGAGCATATCTCAAAAGGCGGGATGTGCTGAGCGTTTTTCGTTATCAATCCGATGAGAGAGCGGGGGAGGTTTATGTCGGTGGTGCACTCAGGTATGATTTGAACGAAAAGAATAAGATTCTTGGAAATGCGGAGTTTTTACAGACGGGCGATTTCAACATTTTAGGCAATATTGTCAATAACTTTTTTGAGGCGTCTTACAATGTAAAACAATATCAGCCTTCACTACTTCAACGTCGGTATTTTGGTAATCATTTCTTCTGGGAGAATGATTTTCAATCAGTATTTACCAATGAGATTAAGGGAGCGCTTAAACTCGAATTGAATAACATTTTGATTAAACCAAAGTTGTCATTAACGACTATTAGCAATTTTGTATATTTCAATAACAGTGCAATTCCGGAGCAGGCCAATGAAAACATAGTACTGACTGGTTATGGAGCTGAGATGAAACTCAAGAAATTTACTAATAAAAACATTGGTGAGTTCTTTGGCTTTGATAGCGACTTCACCTATACGGTTATCGGTGGTGGTGATGGAAATGCTTTCAGAGCACCTGAACTATTTTACTTTGGCAAACTATGCTGCTATCGGAG
>JBCBHL010000461.1:0-5002 GCA_038525605.1 Bacteroidota bacterium | reverse complement strand
CAAGGGATTCGATTTCTTTGCCAACTACGATTTAAACAGCGTATTCCAGGATGGTGTAAGACCCGAACTAAACGGATTTAGCTTTGGAATCATTTTGTAAAGTAACAGTCAGTAGATAAAATCTCAAAACCCCAGCATTCAATCGGAAGTTGGGGTTTATTTTTAGCTACTCCGATAAATTCTTTTTTGCCTTTGTGCCAAGCGGGCACTTACTTTTTGTCTTAACACAAAAACTAAGGAAAAAAGTCAAGGCTGTGAGTAAAATCACTAAAAATCAGCGGGGCTGCCCGCGCAGCAATTTCACTGAAAACTTAGGAAACTCCTTCGTCAAACACCTTAAGTTTTTTGACCGTTTCATTAACTGATTTTCTTAACGCATTTTCCTCAAGGCCAACAATAAAACTTCAAAAAAGTATGATTTTGCTTTATTTTGAGCTTTTAAAGTCAGGACTGATATACAAAATAGGCTTAAATGCAATATTTAAGCTTATTTAGCAAATGGATCAATCCTAGAGGTCCTAATTTTTACTGAATTTCCTTAGCTTTTCTGAACTCTTCAATTTCTTCTTTACTAAGCGCCAGTTCTTTCTCTATTTTTCGTTCAGCAGGCCTGCCGATAGACATAGAAAATAACAGAAGGACATAGACAAAAATAAAGAAATAAGAAGTATCAACCAGATATCCAGCCACTGCAATTAGAGTGGCTACACCCAGTCCCAGGTATTTTTTATAATTACTGGAATAGAAAAAATCAAGCTTTTCCCTTAAGGTCCATTCCTTAGAAAAATCTTTGTAGCCCGTCTTGTAGTTCCTTATTGATTGGAAAAACAAAAACAAGATGATACCACCCAGGACAGCATATAACACATAACCAACCGTTTCAGAAGGAAGTGTCAATTCAAATCCTTTCTTTTTTGCAAGCCAGATCAATCCAAATGGTAGTAAAGAAAGTGCAATAACCAGGTGAAAAAACTGATTGTATTTAAGAAAAAACTCCTCTCCGTTTTTGTATTGCAGCTTCATGATGCAAATGTAACACTGAATCCGTAAAAAAATATATTATTTACAAACACCTGATTAACTGACAGTTACAAATGAAATCAATAATATAGCATAACATATTTGAAAATTTTTCCGTATAATTATGATATCATTTTAATATCATTTAAATATAATAATCATGTCGCTTGAGAAATCTTTCAAACCCACCTCCGGTTATCTTGGTTTTGCCATAATGGTCGTTCTTGTCCTCACAGGTATTGCATTACCCGCCCTGCTTGATTACCGGGCACCAGGTGTCATATTAATAATCATAGGCGTATTGATGATTCCAGGGTTCTTTTTCGTAAACCCAAACGGTTCCAGAGTGCTGACCATATTTGGTAAATACGTCGGAACAGTGCGCGAAAACGGTTTCTTCTGGGCCAATCCTCTGTATTACAAGAAATCAATCTCTTTGAGAGCAAGGAATTTTGATAGCGAAAGAGTGAAAGTAAATGACAAAATAGGTAATCCGATTCTTATCAGCGTAATTCTGGTATGGAAAGTAAAGGAAACTTACAAAGCCGCCTTCGAAGTTAACGATTATGAAAGCTTTGTCAGGGTCCAGTCTGACGCTGCAGTTAGAAAACTCGCTGGCTCCTATCCTTACGATAATTTCGATGATGAAGAGACTGATATTTCATTAAGATCCGGAATGGGTGAAATTAATGATCAGCTGGAAAAAGCTTTGGATGAAAGACTTTCTATCGCAGGAATAGAAATACTGGAAGCCAGAATCGGATATTTGGCATATGCTTCCGAAATTGCCGGAGCTATGTTAAGACGTCAGCAAGCTACAGCAATTGTGGCTGCCAGAGCTAAAATTGTCGAAGGAGCTGTTAGCATGGTCGAGATGGCTTTGGATCAATTGTCTGAAAAGCAAATCATTGAATTGGATGAAGAGAGAAAAGCTGCGATGGTCAGTAACTTAATGGTAGTTTTGTGTGCAGATAAAGATGTGACGCCGATCGTCAATAGTGGTACACTTAATCACTAACACCATGAATCAGTACTTTAAAGAAGAACAGAGATTTAACAGCTGGTGGATCAGAGGTGCATTTGCAATCAGTTTAGGCGGTTTACTGATACCGCTTTACAGAATTGCGTTCCTGAATGACACTTCAATTCCACTGGCACCACTGGTCATTTTATTGGTTGTATTAACTGTTGTGGCAACATTAATATTAGGAGCTAAACTTGAAACACAGGTTGATAAATATGCCATTAAATATCGTTACATTCCCTTCATCAACAACTGGAAAAGAATAGAAAAAGGCGATATCAGAAATTTGCAGGTGAGAAAATATTCGCCTATCCGTGAATTTGGTGGATATGGATACAGGGTCAAACTCAATGGTGATAAAGCACTTAATGTGAAAGGTGATATGGGACTTCACATAGAATACAAGAAAAATAATAAGCTCTTATTGGGCACACAGAAGCCGGAAGAATTGCGAATAACGATCAATAGACTGATGAATATACAAAGTGTTGACTGATGGCTAAGAAAAAACCTTTTGCACTACGACTCGATGAAGAGATGCTGAAGTCAATTGAAAAATGGGCTTCAGACGAATTCCGAAGTACTAATGGCCAAATTGAATATATATTAAATCAGGCGCTGAAAAAAGCCGGTAGATTAAAGAAAAAAGAAGATCAGCAGGACAAAAATGAATCGTAGAACTTATTAAAAACTGTCCTCTACGCCCTTTGTACATTTGTGATCCAACAAACCTTATATTTTCTGTCTCGTCGCAATTCATTCAAAAAAACTAGTATCTGGCGATGCTTTCAATTTCAAAATTTAAAGGCTTACAATAAGTTTTTGTGTATTTTTGATTGGTAAAGCAAAGCACTCATGAGTAAGTATTTCAATCAATTCAGTGACATTGAACCTATCGAAATAATGCCAGGTTTCAGAGGTAAATTCATTCATACGAAAAGCCTCACACTTGCTTTATGGGAAATTGAAGCGGGGAGCACCCTTCCTTTGCATCAACATCCACACGAGCAGGTATCTCAGCTGGTAAGTGGTGAATTTGAAATGACTGTTGCAGGAGAATATCAAAAAGCGATCCCTGGTGAGTTGATCACTATTCCGGGACATATCGACCATGAAGGCAAAGCTCTGACAGATTGCGTAATTTTTGATATTTTCTCACCAGTGAGAGAAGATTACAAAGCCAGACAATTAGAAAAACAAGGCTAATATTTTATCTATCCTTTCGGGCAACCAGCCCACGTGTGCCTGCATTTATTCTATGTAAGTCGACTATAAACTGAAATTTCAACCTAAAGGGCTTGATGTTTCATGAGATCTCATCCATACTAACTCATTAAAATTTTTAATTATAAAACTCATGAAATATCTAGTGATTACCGTGACATTCATAGTCATTGTCAATAATCTATTTGCCCAGGAAAAAGAGCCTGTAGTGCTCCAGAATCATTCACTGACAGCTACTATCCTTTCTCCAGGCCTTCAATATGAACTGAAACTCAGCGACAATAAAAGCCTGGCTATAAACGGGGCTATAGCAGTCAACGGACACTATAGCAGCTATTCAGGATTATGCGTTTCTACTGATCCTTTTATCCAAACTACCTACAGGCGATATTATGATAGAAAGTCCGTAAAGAAGCCTCTCAAACATAATTCAGGAAATTACTATGGTACTTTTTTACGATACACACATGATCGATTGGGTGAAAATCGAGTCATCAACAACTCCTCTGTCTCGACAGGTTTTACCTGGGGAATGCAGCGAAATTATAAAAGTAATCTACACATCGGTTTCAATACTGGTATCGGAATGGAATACAGTGAATACTACGGATTTCGCGGACACCTAAGTGCTGGTATTCAAATAGGCTTTCTCATCAAATAACTTCACTAAAACCAACCATAAGTGCCCTCCTTAACCACCAGGGCACTTATCACACTTATGTGATTATCTAATTTTCTAAAAAATGTTTCACTCAAAAAGTCAATCACAAAACCCTAAAAATCAGAAGCTTACAACTTCATTAAACGAAGACACATTCAAATTCAAATTGATTTTCTTAATCTTTTCTGTAATAAATCCGCACGATTCCGGTACTTATCAAGCAGAAAACTTAAAAATCGAAGAACATGAACAAGGTCAAAAACTCAATTTTATTAACACTCGCACTTATACTGTCGATCATTATTCCATTTGATGGACATGCACAGGACAGTAACTCACTTCTATGGAAAGTAGAAGGTAATGGTATCCAGCCATCCTACCTACTAGGCACGATTCATATATTGCCAAAAGCAGATTTTGAAATGAAAGAAAAAGTGAAGAAAGCCTTCAAGGAAGCTGATCAAATCGCACTGGAGCTAGATATGGACGATCCTTCAATGCAGGCTGATATGATGAAAAACATGGTGCTGGGCAATGGCAAAAATCTCAAAGACTATGTGACTGACGATGAGTATAAAATTTTAGATGAAGCATTGATCAAAGTTGCTGGGCAAGGCATGGCTGCTTTCGGTATGATGAAACCTGTGACAGTCTCTTCAATGCTAACTGTAAGCATGATGGGTAAGGAAACAGCTAGTTTTGAATTATCTTTTATCAAAATGGCCGCTGAGCAAAACAAGGAAATACTGGGCCTGGAGACCGTTGCTGAACAATTTGCCGTATTTGATAAAATCCCATATGAAGATCAGCTGGATGATGTCGTCGAAATGCTTGTGAATGAAGCAGAAACTACCGAACTCTTTGAAAATATGGTTAAAGCCTACAAAAATGAGGATTTAGCCGCTCTATTAAAATTAATCAATACTCAAATGGACGACCCTGCCGAAATCGAAGCTTTGCTCGACGACAGAAACAAAAACTGGATTCCAAAGATAGGTGAGATTTCTGCTGAAAAATCTACTTTTGAGTATTGATTAATTTTAATAGAGCGGCTAAATCCTCATTTTTGTAGG
>JBCBHL010000460.1:0-5034 GCA_038525605.1 Bacteroidota bacterium | reverse complement strand
ATTTCAAATAGATCAGCAGACAAACCAGTTACATTTTCATAACTGCTATCCCACACATGTTGATTCTGCCTGCTACACTGATCTTTGGTGCTTTTCGTGGAATTATGTGGTATAACTATCAGGAAGATTATCAATATGTGTGGGATAGCAGTTATGAAAATGTAACTGGTTTGTCTGCTGATCTATTTGAAATAGACGGCAAACACAGGGGGATTCATGTTTTTTTCAATAACAATGAAGAAAAAGAGATTGAAAGACTGATCAGAAATAATGTGGAATGGATTACACTTGTTCCATATACCTATCAGCCTGATGTGCTGAAACCGGGACTTTATTTTAAACCGACAGAAAAGTATGACAGGGGAGATTCGATGTTTATAGAATCTATCAAAACTGTTAGAAAGAACAAACTCAATGTATTGATGAAACCTCACATATGGGTGAGTGGCGACCTTTGGCGATCAGAAATTTCGATGAGCTCTGAGGAGGAATGGCAGCAGTGGTTTGAAAATTACGTTGAATTTATCCTGCATTATGCGAAAATAGCTCAGGATACCGATTGTGCAGCATTGTGTGTTGGTACAGAACTGATGAAACCAGCTTTAGAACGGCCCGATGACTGGCGAAAATTGATCAGGAAAGTAAGGCAGGTATACGACGGTGAACTCATTTACGCCGCTAACTGGGATCGGGAATATAAGGAGATTGAGTTCTGGGATGAATTGGATTACATCGGTGTTCAGGCTTATTTTGGATTGGCCAGGAAGTCATTACCAACTGTTGAGGACATTTGCAATGGCTGGAAATCTCATAAAAAGGAACTATTTAATTTTCATAAAAAGTGGAATAAGCCCATTTTATTTACTGAGGTAGGCTATAAAAGTACAATGGGGGCGGCTCACAAACCCTGGGAGTGGGAATCGCGGATTGGTTCGTTGTCCAATCGCGTTTCAATGGAAACACAAGCCAATTGCTATGAGGCGCTTTTTCGAACATTTTGGAATGAACCCTGGTTTGCCGGGGTGCACCTTTGGCGATGGGAGGGTGATGATAGGTTTGATTTCACCCCCAAGAATAAACCCGCAGCGAATATCATGGCCAAGTGGTTTGCCAGGGAAAAACCGGAAGCGAATGAATGAGGAGATCATAACGATCAGTTTCACATCTTTTTAGTTGGCGGTTAAATGAATGATGTACATATTCTTCATCCGAAGAATCAAAACGGACCTTTATTGAATAACGGAAAAACATTTATAAAAGAAGCATGTGTTGAAACTTTGACTCAGGCAGTAAACGCTGAGAGAAAAGGTGCAGACAGAATTGAACTTTGCGCCGATCTAAGCAACGACGGACTTACGCCTGATGATGAATTAATAGCGTTGGTACAAAAACGGGTTCGTGTTCCTGTTCGGGTAATGATCAGGCCGAGAGAGGGCGATTTTTGCTATTCTGATGCTGAGCTAACTACTATGAAAAGGGCCATCGATTTCTGTAAAAATGGGGGAGTTCAGGGTGTCGTATTTGGTGTTTGTAAGCCCGATTTTACATTAGATATTGAAACCATTCGCGAGTTGGCGATGCATGCTAAGCCGTTGAAAGTGACGATTCATAAAGCGATCGATACAATTAATGATCAAGTAGAAGGCATCAGAGAGCTGAGCAAACTAAAACTCATCGATTCGGTTTTATCTTCAGGAGGAAAACGGACTGCCCTGGAAGGAATTGATGTTTTAAAATCAATGATTGAAAATTCTGGTACAATCCAGGTAATTGCCTGTGGTAAAGTAACTGACTCAAACCTTCCTTCTTTGCATGGTTTGTTAAATGCAGACGCCTATCACGGGAAGCTTATCGTTGGCGAAATCTGATGGTTTTTGCTCATCCGAATATCTTTTTTTCGATCACAATGTTTGTAATGCCTCTACCGATTAACTGATAAGTGAGTGCCGAGGGATGAACACCATCGCTGAAGAAATCATCCATATTGTTTGATGTTTCATCACCCAGCCATTCGTTCATTTTTACTTTATCTGACATATAGTCTACCTTGTTAAATAGCAGCGGGAAGTCCATGATGGTGTGTCTCAACATATTGGTATGACCACCCATAAATGATTGCAATAAACCTGGAAATACAGGGAAATCAGCAACCGGAGGCATTGCGCTGATGATCAGGTGCGTATCCGGATATTTTACTTTTAGCAAGTCAATGAGGAAATACATGTCTTTACGCCAAACCCAGGGAGGTGTGACCTGGAATGTGTCGTTCCCGCCAAGTCCTACAACAATCAGGTCGTAGGTTTCATTATCTAGCTTAGGCATCAGTTGGTTGATTACGTCCACAGCTTTGTAGCCGCTTTTTGCTACTACTTTCCAGCTGATAGTGGTGCTGTTATAGGCCGATAGTACCCTGCCAATTTCTCCCGGGATACCTTCCGCATGGTCTTCTATGCCAACGCCAGAAATACTTGATTCACCAATTAGCAGAACATTCTTACTATTGTTGGAAATACCGGAAGTGCCTTTGATGTTTTTGGTAGGCTCTGGCAGATCAGGAACTGATGCTTTAATCGCCTTTCCCCATAAATAGATAATTGGAATCAAAGGGAGGCAAACAATGATTCTCAAAATGAAAAAACTATAAATGAAAGCCAATTTTAATTTCATGATTTCACGTCAGGTCTTTTTTCATGATTACGTATTCTAACCCTCCTTTGTTGAAAGTTTTTTGGGTTGGGTTTAAACCAAATTTTTCATAAAAAGCTATTTTGTCAATTCTCGCATTACACCAGATTGATGTGGTGTCTTCCGTTGCGTTTTTTTTCAATACTTCGGATAACAGGTAGCTACCATAGCCTTTACCTTGTTCAGTTGTTAACGTGGCAAATTTCCTGAACTGGATTTTATTGTTTTCGTGGAAAAGTGAGACGATTGAAACTAACGTGCTTTTGACTAACAATCCATAGTGAGTGGCCTGCTCATCTCCCGGAATTTTGACATAATCAATAGACTGATCCGGCCACATCACTTTTTGTCTTATGGGCCAGGCTTCATTAGCGGAAATTTGTGTAATGATCATGCTGGCAATCCTTCAATTTTTCTTTGCTTTTCGATAAAATCGTATCCAAAAGAGAGCTTTTTCACGATTGGTGCCTTCTTATCGATCACACGCCAGAATGGCGTTATCGAATTAACCGGCGTACCATTTTGCCATTCCTCATAGGCTTTTTCAGCAACTATTCGTAAAAAAATACCCGTAGTGACTGGACATGTTTTATCGGCATTTAGTTCGATGGCCAAATCATTCCTGATTGTCTTCAGGCCAGTTTCAGTTCCAGCCGGAATCTGCCTGATGTATTCATCAATTATTTTGGGCGTGACAATCAGCATCTTTTCGCCAGCTTCGATATCGGCAAATTTTTTATCCAGAGTTTTTACCTGAATGTCTTTTCCGTTATTATATTTTTCATTCCATGATTTAGCCATAAAATAGGATTGATAATCTCTCATCAGTAAAATACAAAAATACTGATAATCCGAAAATTCGAAACTAATAGGGCTTTAGAATTCATCCACTCGATAAGTTTACTGTCACATAACGGTTTGGTAATGTGCTGCCATTTACATTTGTTGCATCAATTTAACTGAATTTGATCTTATGAAAAAACTAATTTTTATCGCTATTATTTTCGCTGGTATCATAAACTACTCCTGCGAAGATTCAAATGAATATGCTGAAATTGAAATGAACCCTTCCTCGGGCGGAGGATGTGGTATCGGCACTGGTACAGATTGTATTTATCCGAATTACTCAACAGAGTTCTTACAGCCGTTTAGAGACAATTTTGGCAGTACAACAACACTTCCTGCGGCTCATTTGAGGTTTGTCGATGAGACTTCCGGCCAGCCAATTGCTAATGAGTCTTTTCACGTAGAAAGGCTATCGGATGGCGCTGAGCCAGGTAACACGACTATTACAGATGCTGACGGTTTCTGGTTTGACGAAGACTTTGCGTCAGATCCGGGTGCCGGAACTTATGAGGTAACAATTTGCGGTGAACATTTCTACTTTACATTTGATGGGACTAATCCATCTGTGAATGTTTTCGAAACTACGGAATGCGCTGTTCCTGCACCTCCAAATTTCTGGACGTTCCCGAATATTCCTCAGAGTATTTTGGATGAGGCCAGAAGTGTTTATGGAGCCACTGCTCCTGCAGTTACTATCGCTTTTACTTACAATAACAGTACGCTGCAGGATAATTGGTCCTTTGTGATCTATCAGACTCCCCAGCAGGGATGTTTTCCTGGTGAAGGTGGAGATTATGAGGTTTATGGTCAATTTCAGGGTGGTGGATTGGGCTACCAGGCTATCGACGGGTTCGTATTCTTCGAGGAAAATGAGATGTGCGGTAATGGTACGTATGAAATTGATAACAGACAAGGTGGCTGGTTCGATTACGTTTGCGGACCTGGCGCGCTATCGTTTAATTACCAGGGAGAACCCATTTTTGTATTGGTTCACTTGTGGTGTGAATAAGTATATATTTTGAACAAATCTGCGTAAAAACAGGGTTGTTGCCATTTGGTACAACCCTGTTTATATTTATTGAAAGGCGTAGTGAAAACGGTCTTTTCGTCTGCCAAGCAGAAAATTAATTGATTTTATTTCGTTGTATTGTCCCCTTCACTTTCGGTAAAGGTCTGGTCTACAGGTTCCCATAATTCAATTTTATTTCCCTCAGGATCCATGAGGTGAACAAACTTGCCATAATCATAGGTAGCGATATCGTCAACAACATTTACGCCTGCCTCCTTTAATTCTTTCACCAGATCTTCAATATTTTCTACCCGGTAGTTGATCATAAATTCTTTAGCTGATGGCTGAAAATAGTCGGTATTTGCTGAAAAGGGACTCCATTGCAGGTAGGTCTTTTGTTCAGGATTGTTTGTATCCCGGGACTCGAACATCGACCCGTATTCATTGGTGTTTAAACCGAGTTTTTTGTTATACCAGTCCTTCATCTGATCAGG
>JBCBHL010000459.1:0-5038 GCA_038525605.1 Bacteroidota bacterium | reverse complement strand
ACACTCGCAACTTTAGTACTTTTATTAACAACAACATTTGCAGCTTATTCAAATACCATATTTGATGAAGACAGACTTCAGCTGAGAATGAAGGATGGCATGATCCAAATGTTGTTGTTAATAAAAGTACTAAAGTTGCGAGTGTTGTTATTGTATTTTTCATCTGAGTATTTGTTTTAAGGTTCACATTACAATTTTACGCAGCATCGGGATCAGGTTTGTCACCGTCTGGTAAAGGAATGTCACAAAATGTCACAACTTGGTTTTTTAAAGTCAAAAAGTATCCTAAAACGCGAAAAATGTACTTTTAGTGGTTCTGAAAACGTGGTTTTTCGATCGGCATAACATAAAATTGATTGTAGGCAGACGCTCTTTGATGACAAAATCCATCAAGTCAATCCGCGATTGAAAAACAACAAATGAAAAGAATAGTATGATTTGAAGCCGTCCAGTTAGACGACCATTTTATAACCTGCACCATGAACGGTCAGAATGTATTTCGGAGAATTGGGGTTTTCTTCTATTTTCTGTCTGATTTTTAAAATGAAATTATCTACCGTTCTCGTGGTAGGCTGACTTTCATAGTTCCAAACCTCTTTCAGCAGTTGATCTCTGCTTACAACAGTATTTTTATTCTCCCAAAGATGATGGACTATCTCAAACTCTTTATGACTGAGCTTGACAGGCACTCCATTTTTGAAGGCTTCATAGCGCTGAAAATCAAAAGTGATATTTCCAATGGTGAGAACAGATTCATTTGCAACAACCGTTTCAGTTCTGCGAAGGACTGCTTTTACCCTTGCCAGCAGTTCTCTTAATGAAAATGGTTTGATGATGTAGTCGTCGGCACCAAGTTCCAGCCCCAGCACTTTATCGATTTCCTCCCCTTTAGCCGTCAAAAAAATGATGGGTGTGTTGATTTCTTCTTTTCTAAGCCTTTTACAAACATCAAAACCTGACATTTCAGGCATCATTACATCGAGTAAAATCAAATTATAGGTACCCGCCCTAGCCTTTTCCAGTGCTTGTTTACCATCGATTGCCAGTTCTACTTCATAGGATTCAAACTCCAGATTATCTTTGAGACCCAGTCTCATATTTGGTTCGTCTTCAGCTATTAATATTCTGGCTTTCATAATTTTCTGATTCAATTAAGCAATTGGAAAAACCAGCCTGAAAGTACTGCCTTTTCCATAAACACTGGACAATTCGATATTTCCGCTGTGGGCTTCTACAATGTTCTTGGTAATCGCCAGACCCAGTCCGGCACCTCTCACATTATAAATATCTCCTTGAGTCACTCTAAAAAACTTGTCAAAGATGAGTTTCTGATTTTTAGGAGTTATGCCAACACCAAAGTCTTTAACCTCTACGAAAACACGATCTGATTCCATGCCCGTTCTGATCACTATCCGCTTATCCTCTTCACTGTATTTGATAGCATTATCGATGAGATTGATCAATGCTTCCGTAATCGCTTCGTTGTCCAGGTTGGCCTTACGATCCTCAGATTCATAAAACACCTCGTGCTCAAAGCCTTTATTCTGCAAGTGATAACTGTAGGTATTCAGCGTGTCTTTCACGATCTCATCCAAAGACTGCACCACCTTACTGTACGATCTTTTACTGGTCTCCATCTGAGAAAAGTTCAGGATCTTGTTCACGATATTTTTTAATCGCGATGTTTCCTTCGAAATGATCTCATAATACTCTTTCTTTTTCTGCTCATCTCTGACCCTGTCCAACAACAAGGTCTCAGCAAACATGTTGATCAAAGCCAGTGGTGTTCTGATTTCATGTGATACACTAGATACAAAATCAGATTTTAGCTGTGTCAGCTGCATCTCTTTTTTCAAATTTCTTACGATAATGACAAAACCCAAAGCAAGTACCAGCACCAACACGAAAATCCACATCAGATTTACCTTAAATCTTTTGTCGGACAAACTGGCGGCAGAGGCTCCTTTCAGCGTTACACTGATATCATAATCCGGTAACACCCAAAGAGGTAGAGTTTGTAGTCCCTCATTATCAGTAGAATCTGTTGCATAAACCATATTCTGACTTTCAATATGACTTGCTGTGATGACATAATTATCTGTGGCCAGCTCCTGCATCTTGGGAGCTAAAAACTGCTCGATAAAAATGACAGGTTCTATCATTACAAAACAAATAGATTTTTCTCCCTCCAGGTTTTGAATGACAAAAAGCACCAGACTAAATGCCCCTGAGCCGGAATTATAGGCAGGCAATGGCTGCAATTTGCTAAAACCAACTTCCTTATACTCATAAAGCTTTTCTATGGTCTCCTGATGGTAATCCAGCAGCTGTTTCATCTCCGCATTTGAAACAACAGGCTCATCAGATAGCCCCATGATTTCCTCTCCTCCATTAGATACAACCACTATCTCTCTGAAACCCGGATATTTTTCGAGAACATCTTTGTAGGTGAAATTCGGTATCGATGAAATGTTTTCCAGCTTTAGTTGTACACTCCTGATCACTTCATCAGAATGCTGATTAATGGAAAAGATGACAGTTTGAAGCTGGCCTTTCTGAACTTCCTGAAGCATCTCTTCATTCTCTTTCAGGTTTTTCAATTGAAAAAAAGTAAAAACGCCAACAGGTAGAATTACCGCTACGAAAAGAATTATCAGGGTTCTGTTTGTGGTGTTATTACGCAAGGGATTTCACGATTGAATTATAACTAAAATAGTAATTTATCTTAATAGCCAGAAAAAAGCCAATTCATCAAAAAACTATGACAACTTTTTACAAATTAACCTCCCCGTACAATCGTCGACCTAGCCGACTTTATCGCCGGATTTGATCCTGCACTTCCTGAATTTACTTTTAAGAACAGCTTTCCAGAATGGTGATCGCAAAAACAATAGTCTGGTCTTGACTTTGAAATTATTCCAGAATTTTCGAATTCCTCTGATGCTGCCAGGGGCTTTCTTTGATTGAACAACATATTCAAAACCCATTTTACGGGTAGCTTCTACCGCACAGGGATTTCCATATAGAATATTCTTGGTGTTGTTTTTAATGATCTGTCGGTAACGCTTTCGTTTGGGTGAGTTTTTACGTTTGTTATCTTCGGACCTTACATCAACATTATCTGTAGGAAGATAATCTTTGATGGAATCTTTCTTTTTTTGCCCATATGCCATCCCAGCTGTACAGATAGCAACCAATAACACAATTACTCTTAACATAACACCCTGAAAATAAAATCAGTTACCCGTATAAGTAAAATTAAAACTTATATCATGAAATCAAATTGTTATTGAGAATATCTTGGCCGGAATATCTGATTAAGCCTTTATATTTGCCGTTGAATTCAGGCAGAAATAATAATTTGTTGATATTTCGCCCCGAAAATCATAACAAGATTATATATGAAGACCATTATCAGCTTTCTGATAAGGAATATTCCAAGAAAATACCTACAGTTATTTAGCCATTGGGTGCTAAAAATTGTGAGTATATTCTACATTGGCAGCAAGGTTGAGTGCCCTGTCTGTGGGAAAAAGTTTAGAAAATTTCTACCCTATGGCAGAAAAGCCAGAGCCAATGCCCTATGTCCAAATTGTTTATCACTGGAAAGACACCGTCTGATGTACCTTTTCCTTAGGGATAAAACAAATTTTTTCGAAGATCAATTAAAAGTATTACATGTTGCCCCCGAAATTTGCTTCATCGATAAATTCGAAGCGATGTCTAACCTCGATTACATCACCGCTGATATAGAATCTCCGCTTGCAAAAGTCAAAATGGATATTCATGACATTCCTTTCGAAGACAACTCTTTTGAAGTGGCATTCTGCAATCATGTCATGGAACATGTGGACGATGATCACAAAGCGATGACTGAATTGCACCGGATCCTGAAGCCCGGTGGATGGGCAATCATCCAGATTCCACTGTTTCATCCGCTCCCCGAAAAAACATACGAAGATAAATCCATCGTTTCTCCAAAGGAAAGAGAAAAAGCTTTTGGGCAGGATGACCATGTGAGGCTATACGGCAAGGACTATCCCGATAGATTGAGAAAAGCCGGATTTGAAGTAACGGTAGATAAATTCCAGGATGAAATGGACAAGGAAACTTTTGAAAAATATGCTCTACCTGCCGACGAGCCTATTTTCTTTTGCCGGAAGTCTGCGGCTTCATAAGTTCTTTGATACGCACCAGCCCCTCAGTGATAAACCCCACTGCATAAGCCAATAACTGAGTAAAGGATGTTGCCATGCTGGTAAAACCGATGACGATGCTCTTGTTTTTATAAGCAGCATCAAAAAATATAAGTGCAAAGTAGATAGCAATTACCATTGTTGTCCACTTAAATACCCCCGGGAAGAGAACAAGCAGAATGAAATTGAGAATGAAGCCAGTTAAAAACACCACTGGGAAGGTGTGGACTAATTTAATCTCTGCAGGAAAAAAACGCTGAATATTGATCCTCGCTCTGCCAAAAAAGTGTAATTGTTTATAAAACTGTGAAAGGCTGGTTCGTCTTTTATGATAAACATAAGCATCAGGAATTAAGCCTACTTTGAAACCATTTTCGATAATCCTGATACTAAATTCGATATCTTCTCCCATCCTGGTGATGATATATCCTCTGGTTTTCTCAAACACTGCCTTCGAAATCCCCATATTGAAACTCCTGGGGTGGAAAGTACCCAAACTCTTCTTTCTCCCTCTGATTCCTCCGGTGGTAAACAAACTGGTCATGCTATAGCTGATGGCTTTTTGCATGTTGCTAAATGTGGGGTGATCTCTGTCAGGACCTCCGTAAGCATCCAGCTGATGCTCATCAAGGTATTTTTCTACTGTCTCAAAATAATGATTGGGAATGAGGCAATCGCTATCAAAAACGACAAAAAAGTCACCTTTTGCTTTCTCAAAACCAAAATTCCTTGAAAACCCCTGCCCTGAATTTTCTTTGAAGAAGTAATGGATTTTCAATTCCTCCTCAAACGTCTTCACCACCTCATCACACTTATTCGAAGAGCCATCTTCTACGATAATC
>JBCBHL010000458.1:0-5038 GCA_038525605.1 Bacteroidota bacterium | reverse complement strand
TATTCACTATCCTTAAAATAATTCTTCCAAGAAGTATTTTTCTCCTTAAGTTAACGACTATGGTGAAAACACCAACAACGGCGACACGCTCGGTGCTTTAAAAAGACTAATCCCAATCCTTCTCTTCCAATTCAAACAACTCATTGACTGGCAGACCAAAAACACTGGAGATCTTAAGTGCCAATACTGTAGAAGGAACAAACTTTCCTTTTTCAATTAAGTAAATTGCTTGTCTGGAAGCTCCTATTTTTTCTGCCAAATCAGATTGGGACATATCATGCCTGGCACGTTCTACTTTCACTGTATTTTTCATCTTTGCCTTAATCTTCCGTTGGTAGAACTGATTTCTTTTTGAAATAGAATATGATCAGAAAGGTGGCCATCTGTAACATGATCACCCAATCTACAGACCACTTTACCTTGATCTGGCCTATCGAAACGATTGTCATCACCATCGCCGAAATCACGAAAGTGGTATGAATGGCATCAGACCTTAACTGCTGAAATAACTCATCAAAAACTTTTTCTTTGGCTAGAAAATAAAAAGTAATACCGATATAACTAATTGATTTTAATATAACATCAATGCCATAAGGTAGCACATCATCAGGATTATATTGACCTGTAAACCCATCGATGAAACCCCTTGCAAACGAAGGCAAAAAACCTATTAGAAAGAAAATCAGACCGATTCTTTTGAAATAGTTGGGTAGTAAAATCCTATTCATTCTACAGCTAATTACGTTTTATTAATGAAAACTATACTTATACAAATGTAAAATATATTTTACATTTTGTAAAACATTATTTTCTTAATTTCAGTATACTAATTCAGTAACTACAAAATACTGAACATCAATGAAGAAAAAGAAAGTAATAAGAATCATCCTCTCTGTTGTATTAATCAGCATTGCCTATTGTATCTATTGGTTAGTTGACCGCTTCAATACCTTTGAAATCTATGGCCAGGGAACCATTTTAACCAGTGATTTTAAAGAGGAAATTCCATTCGAATTTCGCAATGGACATATCATCATCAAGGCAAAAGTCAACAGCCAGACTTATCCATTTATATTCGATACTGGTGCCAGTAATTACATTTTCACTAACCAGCTAAGCGATCAAACTTTTGAAAAAGTAGGAGATATTGGTACTGTTGATGCGAATGGTGTCAAATCAACATCTGATTTGATTAAAGTACCATCACTCCAAATTGGCGGTGTATTATTTGAAGACCTTACAGCCCAGGAACAGGACTTTAATTTCCCGTGTCTGGCTGATGTGGCCGGTATTATCGGCAGAAATACCTTGCGTCACAGCGTTTGGCAAATTGACTATCAGAAGAAACTTATCAGAATAGCCGATGATATCAAAAAACTCGAGATCTACTCTGAAAAAATTCCCGCCCATGTTAACAGATATTCCTTCATCATAGAATCCTCTTTATATATCAATGACACAACTGCAATTGATTTTATGATTGATACCGGTTCCAGTAGCTGGATTCATACCAGCACTGAAGTAGCCAATAAAATCAATCCTTTTTCAAAGGTGAAATATATCGGGGCTTCCGGCAATAGTCTCGGCGGCTACAATACTGCAAAGCTGGAGGAAAGGATGCTGGCTAAGTCTTTTAGAATTGGCAGTCACAAGTTAGACAGCATTCCGGTAAGCTACGGAGCAAGCAGACCCAATTTGCTGGGAAATGCCATATTGCAAAACTATGTACTTACTATTAGCTGGAAAGATAAGGGAGTCTGGTTAGATCCGGTATCGGATAGTGAAAAGGAATCAGTAGAAACTTTTGGCTTTTATACGAAATTGAAAGATAAGCAGGCACTTGTCTCCTCCGTGGTGGATTTTGAAGCAGAAGCATCGGGAATCAGACCAGGTGATTTGGTGATTGCTTACAATGAGTTTGATTTTTCAACAATCAACAAAGATACTTACTGTACTGCTATACATGCCGCACAGGACTCCATTTTGCTCACGGTTGTAAATGCTGAAAATGACACGCTTCATTACACTTTTGGAAAAGAGAACTATTACGTGAAGAACATTCAGTAACGAATAACACTTCTGAGTCTCGGAGTGGAGACTCTGCAGTGAATAAAAAAGATTTTGGTGAAAACACTAACAACGGCAATAGACACTTATTTTATTTTCAGAAATCCGGCTTTTTTATAATTTTCTACAAATGCCTTTGCTTGATCCGCACTTAAATACAGCGGTTTGGCAAGCGCCAGAGAGACATAAAGCAATATTTCATTCGGACCTCTCCACTTTGCCTCAAGGTCTTTTTTTGTAATACCTTCCTTTGTTAAGTCATTGACTAAATTCTCTCTCGTGAGGAGCTGATTAATTCGGTGGGTTCGATCTTCTATCAATCCTCTTAACTGATTGGGTGCATCCTCAATTTTGGTTTTATGAGGATAAATCGCCAACTGTATATATGTTCTCTTTTCTTCTAATAACTCTTCCGGCTTCCCGGCCTTTCTGTGAAGATCTTTTACAAATGAATAGGCATTATCTGTGTGATTATATAGTTGTGTTAGCGCTAAAAGTATAGCAGAAATTCTTCTTTCCTTGTTTTCATCTGGAGACGCGTCCTGAGATGCCTTTTCCGGGACAACCTTTTCCTTATTATAGATTCTTTTTTGATTCTTTTCATAAAAGTACTCAAGGTAAGCCTGGGCGTAACTTTCTGCATTTTCAACCCTCTTTGCTGACGGCAACCTTTCCATCTGATCCAGACTGTAGGCGATATCTTCTGTAGGTGTAGATGCCTTATGACTAAACTCATGAACGATAGCAGCCATGCCTTCTTCCGTTCCATTCAGCAATTCCTGATATTGCGCATCGGTTAATGATACCTGCTCCCTTTCATCACTTGCCATGCCCTCAACAGATACCCATTTATTATGATCTTCTTCAGATAAGCGTTCTACAGGTGCTGATGATTCCTGGTGATGTTTGTATGCTTTTGTCCAGATGGACTTAAAAACGCCTTTGACACGAGCCAAATCACACTCTGGTCCAAAGACGGTCTTGAGAAATTCACCCTGGCCGATAAGTTTTTGCATCTGTGTACAAAGCAAGCTCAAATGTTCTTTGATGGTTTCCATTTCTTTGGCGGTAGGTTGTATCCTGTCTTCCTGATTAAGCGTGGGGGTATGTTTTTTCTTCTGGTGGGTAAAATGATCTAAATTGGCATACCAACTTGACAAACCATCTGCATTTGCCTCATCAATTGCCCGAAGGGATGCCTCTTTGTTCTTTTTTACGTGAGCTGAGAATCCGCGAAATTCCTCATCACTCATATTTTCAATGGAATGCTTCAATATATCTTTGGTGAGTGCCACATGATCTTCGATAAACGACTTATCCATTTCAGGAAGCTTTCGTTGTATCACACGCATCTGTGAAGTGGCATGACGATTAGAAGCTTGTGATAGGTTGCTATTAAGATCACTTAACCCAGATCTTTGTAAGGGTTTTGTATGCATCGCCTTCTCTCCCATCACATCAGCTTCCTTTTCCAATCCTGTGTCATCATTGACATGAATCCCTCCTTTCAATTGTATCGTGGGCTTTACCCTGCCTTGTTTTTGCTGAACCACATGCCATGCTTCATGCGGAAGATGCTTCTCCTGACCTGAAGCAATATGGATATCCGTTCCCTGTGCATAGGCATGGGCCTGAAGTTGAGCTGGTTTATTAGAATTGTAATGCACTTTCACATCATCCATTGAATAACCGGAGAGATTTTCAATTCCTGATTTTAAGTGATCAGGCATACCCGTGTTGTTTCCTTTTTTTTGAATAGGAATACTCTGCTGAGCCGCATGATTATCTGCCATTTGTTGAATGGCGCTAAGCTGTGAAACCTGAGTACTATTATTTGCGATATTCTGCAGATTTTTCTGAGCAGCTACCTCAGGCCTTTGATCAGCGAACTGAAATGTGGGTTCTCTGCTGCTTTGCTTTTGAACAGCTAATCCTGAGACCTTTCGCGATGTACTCTTTTGTTTTTTGTCTGCACGAGTAGGCATAGTTTACTTTTTACACCTGTATACCAAAAAGCCGGGAAAGTTACCCTGTACAGCACATCATTTTTTAGAATGGTTTGACCATTGTTTGTCTTAGAGAGCATTATTGTTAGTGAAAATAGCAACAATGGCAAGTGGGGTAATACCATTATTTGCCATTGCTCGTTGTTTTTTAGTTCTCCTTCAAAAAAATCTTTAATCGATCATTGTAGGATGGACTGAAATCCTCTATCTTCATAACGAAATAAGAATTACGCTAATAATATCTTATAATTCCGAGGTACATAAAAAATTCTTTACAGCCCCTGTGAGGAATCTTAAGTCATTACGCTAATAACTAAGATGCGGCAGCCGAAAAGCATGAATAGAGTAGGCAAAACTAATATGCTAAACCCAATGAGTAACAAGATTAAATTAAACGACTTAAAAGTAACAAGCTTCATCACTGAAGTAAATGAATCAAATGCAGTAAAAGGCGGAGGTGGTACGAACGTAACCAACTACCAGGGCTGTTTTTCGAGAGCTGAGGCCATTTGCGATTCAAGAGAACCAGAGTTTTGTAACTGGACTTGCAATGCGTGGTGCCACGGTAGCGATAACTCCAATGGTGCCTTTTGTACTGCTCCCAAGTAAGTTTGCTAACGATTTAATCATAAGGCTGTCTCCAAAGGCAGCCTTTTTTGTTCTCTTACAGGGTATCAAGCTGCTTTTCTTAGTTGCAATTCTTAAACCCGGTTTATGTGATAGAATTCATTATGAGAGTTTAAAACGCATTATATCAGGAACAGAGTCCTAACAGATATCTGAGTTAGATAAAGAATTATAGCATACTACTATCATCTAAAAGGTGATGGTGAAAATACCTATAACTGCAAGATGATACGACAGAGGATCAGAAGATGTTGGTGAAAACACCATAGTCGTTAACTTAAGGAGAAAAATACTTCTTGGAAGAATTATTTTAAGGATAGTGAATACCCTCTCAGGGT
>JBCBHL010000457.1:0-5071 GCA_038525605.1 Bacteroidota bacterium | reverse complement strand
GCCTGTTAATAGAGTTCTATCTCTTTTCACAGGCTCAAAAGGTTTTATTTTTCTTTCCCATGTCTCACCGAAATCATCAGAATAATGAATTACGTTATCTGAACCGCCCATCCATATTTTACCGTCATTCTTATGGTATGTATCATAAATCCAAGCATCTCCCTTGAATTTAATTTTTATCCATTTTTCACCTCCATTCGTTGTTTTATAGATTACATTTTTCTTTTGCTCATAACGAGGTTCTGAAAGTGATAAATCAGCAAGAAACCCTGCAATTATTATTGTGCCCTTATTGAATTCAATACGTTCTGTTGGTCGGTCATATTCAGTCAAATTAAATTGGCGCTTAAGTGATATCAATATTGAATCTGCAGGGTTTTGACCAAACAATCCGGTACCTAGAAATAATGTCAATATGATCAATCCGATTCTCATTCTAATGACTACTAACGCCAAGCTATCATGAGTAGAGACGAGATAATGGTCTGCATTTCCAGGACAACGGAGCTTTCTTTTGTCATAAAAATACATTTTGTTTTCCAAACGATCAAATCAAAAAATTGCGCCGCTGGCAAAACTGTAAATACTTGATCAACCGCCTAACCTCTATTCATGATCGCGTTTGTTAGAATTTTTATTTAATAAATTCCTAAAGGCCATATTCGTTCTTGACTTTTTCAACAGTTGCATCATCAGCAAGTGCGCCTCCTGATTGAGATCCAAATATTTGATACCCATATTTCTTTTTGTAAACTCGATCGATAAGCATTTTTAATGGGGTATCTGGTAGTTCTCCATCAATGACTCCCTGATGAACTATAGGTAAATACTTTTCCTGATGCTCCAGGTCAGAGTGTTGAATTACAGCCCACATGGAGTTTCGATATTCAATGCCTACAAGAGAACTGCCAATGTACTTTTTATGAATATCATACAGAGAATCTATAATCTGAATATTTTCTTCATCAACAAGTTGCTGTTTACTCATATCTGAAAGGCGGAATTCCTGATCCTTTTCTTGTAGATAGGCCATTAATTGAACCAATTCAACATTGAGGTTATTCTCTTTTGCGTATTCGGTTGGATCAATCTTTATTTCCACCTTATTGGCCATAACCGTAGCGAATTTCTCCAATAACGAGTCGTATTCTAGTTCAGAAAGATAACCAACTACACTTTCCGAAGACTTATAGATCAAAGGGAAAACTTCAGCTGTAGATACTAAATCCTTTTCTTGAGCCAATAAGAATTGGTCTAATACTTTTTGCCTTGATTCTTTCAGTTTTATGAAGGCTGTTGCAATATTTAAGTGATCGACATACACTATGTTTCCGCTATCAGATTTTATTTGTTCATATGTAATTTTAAGTGAGGAAGTCCATTTTCTGTAATCTTCGTCAGAAACTTCAGCTTTTTGTTCAGGTAAATAGTCGATTTCGGTAGTAATTTCTCTTTCTTTTTGACTACTACATGAGACAAATGTTAAAAAGATAATGAAGAGAAGAGGGTATTTCATCTGATTGAGATTAATGAGAAAGGTCCTGTATATGGCTCGTTGTGGAAAATCATTACTCCGATGTGACTGAAAGATAGCAAATTGCAATGAATTCCGATTAAGGAATTTAGCCGCAATGAGCTATGCAAGTTGTTAGCAACTGTTTTAGTTTATTCGAAATTTTCTAAAAAACGATTAATCGATTTAAAATATTTATCAGAATTATCTAGCCAGCCATAATGGCCACACTTTTCGACAATTACAAGTGTAGAATTTGGTAAAACATTATTTGCGTAACTTCCAATATTTTCTGGAATTATATCTTGTTTACCCTGAATTATTAGGACAGGAGCTGTAAATTTTTTCAGTTCTTCTGCGCAATTAAAATCTATTTTTCTCATATTCTGAAAAACCAATTGATTTATGTTTAAGTCTCCTTGTGTTAATCTATGTGCAATTATTGGGACATTAGATTTATCAAATAAATAAGCAGGAGCAAGAAACTTACCTCGTTGTAATCTTGCATGATACGAGGTATCACCTTCTGTAATTTTATTGTTCCAATAATTTAAAGAATCCCTTTCCGTTTTACTCAATCTAGATGAAATGTTAAGATTGGAGAATAACCTCATATCTATACCTCCTGATGAAGAAAGGATAAGACCTTGAACTCGATTTGGAAATTTAGAAGCATAGTAAGATCCTAACATTCCACCAAAGGAATGACCAAATACTATCCATTTATCTAATTTTAAGTGATTTCGAATTATTTCTATGTCATTAACCATAGAATTCATACTTATAGTGCTCTCGTCTATCTTAGTTAGTGTTGATTGTCCAGTACCTCTTTGGTCATAAATGATAGCCATTTTTGATTGTCCAATAATCTTAGCTAATGATTGAAATCCATCACTATTCATTCCAGGACCTCCGTTTATTATTAATACTGGAATACCACTTCCATAGATTTTCAAATGAATAACATCATCATTTACAATAATATTTTGTTCATTTTGTGCATCTAACAAATTATGCAGGCTGAAAGTAATAAGTAGAGTTAGTATAATTCTCATTTGTCAAACGTTAGTAATGTTTTTTATTTTCTCGGTTACGATTTCTATCCTCTCTTCATTAGTCAGGTTACCTATTTCGATTACCTCACAGTCCAATAATTCAATCCATTTTTTATGTTGACTTATACTTCTGCCATCAAATAATTCATCATCATATTTTTCAGCCCACTTTAAAAATTCCTCCGATTTAGAAATTATTTCTTTTTCAAACTTTAACTTTTCACCATACAATTCTATCTCTCGCTTTTTGAGTCTTTCCATTCTTACATTTTGCGGGAGAATTAAAAAAACACCTAGATCAAATGCTGTATTCCAGTACTCGTCCCAGGTTATCAATGAACCGCTAACTATTACTTCTTCACTTTTAATGAAATCATATTTTAAGTTTTTATTTCTTTCCTGTTTAGGGAGTTTAATTTGAAATGGAGGATTTGTTTTTTTCCAGTAATATTCGTCTGCATCTAAATGAATCCAATTCCATTTTTCAGCAAGAGCTTTTGCCAATGTAGTTGTTCCTGAACCAGATGCGCCAAATACTATTATTCTCACCTTTTAATGTTTTCTTGATTATTGCTAAGGTGTTCGTGTATGGTTTATGATGCTGATAACTAAGTTAGCAAAAAAGGAGGGAAGCCTGGTTGGATTTTGCCAGAAATCCGCGAGACGCCTTTATACACTATGAACTATACACGTTATTGTATGCTGATTTTTTTAAGATTTCAACATGATACCTGGAAATTTCTTAATTATAAAATCAAAAATTTTGTTAGGTAAATTATTTAAATCCGATTTTAAATCGAGACATATTGAAATATGTCCGTCAGGTATTGACTTTATAATTTGATAAAAGTTCCCATATCTAACAATCAAGTATTCTAGTCCTCCACAATCAATATTACCTCTTTGACTTGCTAACTTTAGTAAAGTAGGATTTACTAAGAGCTCTTCATACTTGTCAGTTTCTCCTGATGAACTATCGGAAGGTTGAGCTTTCTGCTTAAACATGAGTTTATCTTCAACGTATATTGCTACGTATCGAATTTCAGAAAATTCTACAAAAAGGGTTCCTATAATCTTTTCTTTATTCATATTTAGCTCAAAACTTGCATACAACGTTTAATGTAAAATGCGTTTTGATGCATTTTTACATGGTGTTAGCGGTATTTTCAGTTCATTAATTGTTTAAAATAGGTTGTATCATTCTTGTTGATATAATACACCCAGTTAGTTTCATCAGCGATTAAATAATGAGATCCATAAAATTTCACTTGATTATTTCCCAAGGACACTGATATTTCAAATGTGTTTTCTGAATGAAAAATGGGGTTAATATCACGATGGCCACTGATTTTTGATCTATTCCAATCTTTTATGAATTTTTTCATAGCATCTTCTCCCAGTTTTTTTGTAACTCCCGAATTGTAGTCTCTAATATTTACACTACTTACTTCATCAAAGTCCAATTGACGTTTATTAGCTCTTATTTCCTTAATTGATTTGTCACAAATATTAAATTCTAGATACAGATCATCACTCGGTCTGAACTTGAAGAAGCATGAGTCCCTTAGATATTTACTTTGATCAATTCTCTTCCCATTTTTAAACAAGTCAGCAGGATAGTAATGAGGCCCAGCCCAGCCTAAACATTTGTATCTTTGGATTCTATATTCCTCAATCTCCCAACTTTCAGATTTATCACATTCTTCCCCAAATGCTTCAGAAAATATATATAAGAATAGATACCAACCTCCAATTACTAATACAAACACACTAACCATCGACCATATTAATGCCTTCCATTTCTTGCGCACAACAAGCCAAATGATCAAAGCAAAAAGTAATATTATAAGAGCATATAGGACAATCATCTTAATTATTTATCGCTAACGTTTAATGTAAAATGCGTTTTGATGCATTTTACATCATTTTGTAGACAGTTATTTCAGTTCCTTTCCTCTTTTCCCTCCTGAGTCTTCAATCATATCCATGAGATCTTCTAACTCTTCTTTATCATAGGTACGCATTAAATCCTCATTACTTAAAATCTTATCTATAAAATCAAGAATTGTTTCTTTCTTTCCATTTACTATTTCATAAAAATTATAGTCAATATCATAATTTTCGGTTTCAAGAGCTTTTCTTAAAAGATGAGGCATATTACTAGAAATTGAACGTTTAAGAATATGCTCATTATTTCTAATTTTTAATGATGTATCGTTACCACATATTAAACAGTTATTATTATCATTGAAAAACCTAGAAATTATTTTGATTTTTTCAATTTCTGACAGTTCTGAAATAGACTTATCAGACAACTCAGGATACAAATTAAGTGATTTAGATACTTTTAAAATACCTTCCTCAAATTTTTCAGCAGGGTTTGAATCTCCAGTTGAGTCATATAATAAACGACAAATTTGGTTAGTATTAATTTTACAAGCTTTTTTAGATTTAATTTGTGTGAATCCAAAATGGCAAACTAGAATAACGACTAAAATTATAA
>JBCBHL010000456.1:0-5185 GCA_038525605.1 Bacteroidota bacterium | reverse complement strand
AATAAATAATCTATTGCCTTCTATGGCATCTACTTTTTCAACGTTGATCACGTATGATCTGTGGGTTCTGATGAGATCAGGATGAGTGATTTTTTCAAATAAATTGCTCAGCGTACTTGCCAACAGGTAGTCTTTACTTTGTAATGCCATTTTCACATAGTTACCGTCGGCTTCCAGAAACTGAATATCGGACAAAAAGACTCTTTCAAACCTGAACTTGTCTTTAACAAAGATTCTGTCTTCTTTGAAAAAGTGACCTGAAACCTGTTCTTTGGGTACCTGATCATCGTCTTTATACAAGGCTACCTGCATGCTGATGATAAGATCCTCTGTATCGAAAGGCTTGACCAGATATCCGGAAGGTCTAGTAGTTTTAGCCCTGTCAATCACTTCCTGATTGGTCATGGAGGAAGTAAAAATAAAAGGTGTCTTGAGGTGATCTCTGATATAATTTCCTATATCAATACCATCCTTATCCCCTTCAATCACTATATCAAGAAGAATGATATCAACTGTTTTTTCTTTTAATATTTTGATAGCATCGTCACCATTGGTTGCAACGCCTACAATGACACACCCCAAATCAGACAGTTCAATTTCCAGAACTTTTGAGTAGAGCGGTTCGTCTTCAACAATGAGAACATTTATACCTTTTAGTCCAGATTCACTCATTCAATTGATTCTATTTCTCCTAAAACAATCTCTGCTAAACCTGATACCAATCTAGTCAATATAGTTTCAAATCCATCAAATCTTGATCTATTTATCTGTCCTTCTCTTATTTCTGCAAACGGAACCATATTGGAAGGAGCATATTTACCAGCAGCATAGAGCATACCCTCGTCTGCCAATGTAGGATGTTTTCCGTGCATCACCACCGTAATTGACTCCAACATCACCGATTTGCTGGTTGTTCTGGTTTGGATTTCGATCGTCAGGAGCGCATCGAGTTCGAACAGTGAACACAAGCTGCCTACCCCATTTAAGATAACATTCGGATTTCCTCCCTGGAAAGCAGCGTAAATCATCCTGTAATGTTCCGGGGTCGCATAGACGCCCTCATTTCTTGAAGTGAATTCTCCAAATTTCTTCGCTTCGGGTATTGAGGAATAATTGAACTCAAAATTTTCGTACGCCTCTTTTTTATCATCATCGGTAAGGTATTCCTGCGTATTCAGCAGCTCCATACCTAATTTACCCAAAACATCATCAACAGAATTGTAGGAGGCATTTAAAATCCCAGAGGCAAGAATATTCTCATTGTAACCCTGATTGTAAGTAACGCCTCCTTTTCTACCTTTCCGAAATGCATCATCTTTTATATATACAGAAAGAAGACCAACTCTATTCAGCTCAGGCAAATCGTCAAATTTGATTCGTTTTTTATTCAGCAGTTTTATTAAATCATCACCTAAAGATGTGTCGTAGAATACATCCTTAAAAAACTTTTTCGGTGAGGTTTGAGCCAGTTCTTCTACAGTCTTCTGAGAAAACCCTTTCACAGAAATGAGAAGTGCAATTGCTGCACATAAAATCGTACGAATCATTAAAATCCACTTTTAATAAACAACATTTCTTCCGGCGCTGGTCACCATTTGTTGAATATTATTATTCAGGCCTTCTTGATCCAAAAGGTCTTCAATATTCATATGGAATCGATATCGCCAGTAATGTTGCGGATTTGCAGGAACATTAATCCTTTCTTCTTCGGGAATTGTTCTACGCATCTGCCCATCTATAGCGATCAAATCCTGTATAGGAAAGATAGCCCACATACTTGGTGAATACAAATGCTGATTGATGATCTCTCTTGCTACGTAGGGTTCACAATAGAATGGAGCTTTCTCTCCATGCCCCAGAATAGTCTCATAAAATCTTTGGGTAGTAGCTTCATCTTCTTCCCACCATCCTCTCAGGGTAGACATATCGTGACTAGAGGTACTACAAACTGAGAGATATCCGGTATCTGCCGGATGCCAGAATTCTTTTGAAGAATCATTTGGCATTCTTTGAATCGCAAGACTTAGTATTTTCAGCTTATCCATCACACCAGGCACACAATCCGGTACCATTCCCAAATCTTCCCCACAAATCAGCATATTAGTAGCCTCCTTTAAAGCAGGAAGTTTTTGCATAGCCTTCTCTGCCCAGAAATCGTTGTGTCGCTGATAATAATATTCTATGTAGAGTTTATCAATCTGACTCCTTGTATAATCATCGAGTGCCTTGTATGAATAGGTGCTATGTAATGCTATTCTTGGATTAAAAGCCTGCCCATCACTAAACGGAGCTTCCAGAAAAATAACTTCTGCAACTATTCGGTAAAGCTGAAATCTGAGGAAATTATTGTGATCTGCACTATTTGCATCTTTTTCTATGAGCTCGTCGAAGTAATTCTTGAGTTTTCTTTGTGTGTTAAAATCATTTTTGAATTGATATACATCGTAATACTGATGATCGAAAAAAGTATGTATGACCTGGTCAGTCTGATCTCCGAATATCTCATTGAGCATGTAATCCCTGATGTAAGGTTTACACAGTCTGTCATAATCGAAGGCAATTCCTTTATGTTTCAGTTCGTCTAAACCGAATGGTAAAGATGGGTTAAAATGACCTAATAAACCTTCCACTGCATCAATAGGGATCTCCCAAATCCTGAAAAAACCCAGGATATGATCAATTCGGAATACATCGAAATAATCAGTCATCTTTTGAAGTCTCATTTTCCACCAGGCATAATCATCCTTTGCCATCTCGTCCCAGTTGTAGGTAGGAAATCCCCAATTCTGACCTGTGATAGAAAAATCATCCGGCGGTGCACCAGCCTGACTTTCCATATTGTACAGATTCGGGCTTACCCAGGCATCCACACTGTTTCTGTAAATACCAATAGGAATATCTCCTTTTAGCACAACACCCTTATCCCTGGCATATCTGCTGGCTTCCTTCAGTTGCTTATCCAGGTGATATTGCAGAAAATAGTAGTACCCGATTGCCTCATAGTTTTTACCTCCTTTTTTGGTAAAAGTCGCTATTTGTTTTTCTGTGACAGTCTTATGAGTCTTCCATGTTGAAAAATCAGGAGTTTTATACTTATCTCTCAGATAGGCAAACATCGCATATGCTGGCAGCCATGCTTCATTAGCTTTTAAAAACTCTTCAAAACCTTTGGAGGCAAGTGTTTTTGTACCATTCTGCTGATAGAGTTCCGTTGTGTATTCCCACTTAAGGTCCATTACACTTTCATAATCAACCTCTTCCAACTCATTGAGTTGCTCTCTCTTCTCGAGATAATATTGATTTCTTTTGGCATTTTTTAATTTGCCCATCTCCCACAAATTGAGATAAAGAGGATGTAGGGCAAACACTGAAATTGCAGCATATGGATAGGAATCTACCCAAGTATTATTTGCTACCGTATCATTGACGGGCAAAATCTGGATAAGTTTCATCCCAGTCTTTAATGCCCAATCTACCAATACTTTGATATCGGTAAACTCACCAACTCCTGTTCCTTCTTTGGTCCTGATCGAAAATACCGGGATCGCTACTCCCGCTCCACGCCAATTGTGTAATGGAAAGCAAGCATATTCGTCAGAGATCACTGCCACTGCACCTTTTTCCGGCAACTGATATGCATCGAGATTTCTATTTCTGCCAGACTCCCAATCTACTACCTCTCCTTTGGCCGGATTATATAAAACGTATTTGTAGGATGTTGGTAAATCGTCTGGATCCAACTGAAGATTAACAAACCATTGATCGGCACTGGACTTTTGTAAAGGTATTACAGCCTCCGGTTGCCAGTTGCCTAATTTTTCGGACTCTCCCACTATTCCGATCTCACAATCAGCAGGAACCGACAACACTCTCAGCCTGATCTGAAAGTTCTTTTTCTTTTCAAATTTCAAGTCCTGAGGCACGTTGAAATTCAATAGTCCATTTTTAAATGGAGAAGTATACAGTGTATTTTGCTGATGGTCACCTGAACGCCAGCAATCAGAAACTTGCAAATTCACTTTCTCGCCCTTAGACCATGTCAACGATCTGTAATCACCATATTCCATTTCATAGTCACCAGTGTTTTCGTTGCGAACCACATATTTATAATTCAGTCCAATGCTTTTCGAGTCAAAGTTTACCTCTGCTTCCCAGGTCTCCCCTCCTTTGAACTTGAGTTCAACTGCTTTGGAAATATCATAATTTCCCAATTCTTTGGCAGAACCTGTCAACATCACTTTTTGTCCCCAGTAGGTTCTGTAATCTATATTAAATCTGATTTTCATTCTTCTTTATACTTCTATTCTAATTATACAGAAGGTGTTTCTTTTTTGTCATCTACCAATAGCACCATTATTGCTGCCACAATAAAGGACATACCCCCGGTGATAAGTACATAAATGGATTGTTCGTTAAACCATTCTTCAAATAAATAACCGTAAATACTTGAGGCCGTAATTTCAGGAATCACAATAAAAAAATTAAATATCCCCATATAAATACCAAACTTTCTAATTGGTAACGAACCTGTAAGAATCGCATATGGAATTGATAAAATACTTGCCCATGCAACTCCAATACCTACCATAGACAAAATCAAAACGTAAGGGTTTGAAACAAAATAGATGGATATCAAACCCAGACCTCCCATTACGAGTGCTAATTGATGAACTCTTTTCCTTCCGATGCTTTTGGAAAGGGGAGCTAATAAAAATGCTACTCCCGCAGCTACGGCATTGTAAATAGCAAACAGTACACCTACCCAGTCGGATCCTTCTCCATATGCCTCACTGCTCACATCAGTCACACCATAAACGTGACTGGTAACAGCTGGTGTCATGTAAATAAACATGGAGAATAAACCAAACCAGGAAAAGAACTGAACCCATGCCAGTTGTTTCATAGTCTTTGGCATCTTAAAGAGGTCATTAATTACTTCTACTAACCCTGACTCATGATTACCTTGTTTTGACAAAAGCCCAACAATAAGCTGAATGATTCCGAAGACTATCAGTCCTGCTGCTAAGATGATTGGTTCCTGATGATGTGTGAAATTTATTATTAGGTAAAGCAGCACTAATCCTGCTGCAATCCAAATTGGTCCGTTTTTGAAGAAATAAAAAGGCAGGTAATCACGAGGTAGTTCAATCAGAATTTATCAAGCCTTTTTATTTCTTCAAAAACG
>JBCBHL010000455.1:0-5227 GCA_038525605.1 Bacteroidota bacterium | reverse complement strand
TGTCAATCAGGTTAACAATTTCCCACGCCTCGTCATTGTTGATATTATCCTCCCAGGTACCCTCTACATTATTATAAACGATAGCGGGCTCTTCCTTATTGATGATGTTATAATCCGGCAACAATGTCAGGTTTCCATTGTAAAAATGTTTATTGGAAAAATCCATTAGTTCCGGAGATTGAGAGCGATAGTGGCCCTTTAATTGTACTTCGGCAAGATGTCTTTTGGCAAGGTTTAGCAGTGAGTCTATTTCCAGTTCAGGGATATCCTGGTCATTGTCATCTTCCCAACGGACTTTATAAATATCCAGTGGTTGCAACTGCTTATCGTCACCTGCTATTACTACTTGTTTTCCCCTGAGCATTGCTGGAAGACCTTTCTCTGCATAACACTGAGAAGCCTCGTCAAAGATTACCAGGTCAAATGCTTGTTCCATAGGGAATATAGCAGATGCCGATTCCGGTGACGCCATCCAGCAGGGTACCAGATCAAAGAGTTCCTCACTGAAATTGGTCATCAGTTTTCTCAGTGGCCAGATCCTGCGCTTTTTAGTGACCTGATGTAATAAATCTCGGTAAGTCACCAGATTATTAAGTCTGTTGTACTCAAGGTCCTGATAGGTCCGCTCCCTTGCTTTAAGCAATAAGATCTCATTACTAATGGATTTCTTCTCAGCAATTGCCTCCTGAAGTTCTTTTTCCGTTTTTTCAAACCTAGCGGAAGATACAGTTCTTAAAATTGGATATTTGGTTTCTATATGATCTATCCATGACAACCTGATACTGTTATGCAATAGCTTAATGTGATCTTCAATGGATACTTCCTGGCTATCTTCACTTTCCTGATTTGTTTCAGAGGAAGCATCGGTAATTCTTTCGATGATTTTCAGTTCATGAGGTAGAATACTGTTTGTAAGCTGATCAAATTCGCAAATCGATTCAAAATCGCGATCGACGGATTCCTTCAGTTTGTCGGTAAATTCCTTGCTGTTTGCTATTCTGTTGATCTGAGAAGAAGTCAGATATTCCTGCCAGTTAGCATGTTTATCGGGCACTTCTTTTAAAACATTCAACAGATTTTCCAGCTTTTCTTTCAGCTCTTCATAGGTTGTGTGACCTATCGAAATGAAATCTTTTAAGTTACGGATAGATATAAAAATGCCTCTGGCTTTCATTGTCAGTTTCTGATAATAAAACCAGTTTTGGATGTCTATCTTTCTAAGGTTTTCCGGAAATCCTTTCAGCCATTTTTTTTCCTGAATTACAGTAATATTGTGTTCAATATTCAGCCTGTTATCAATTTTTTCGATAAGCGTGTTGAAAGACTGCCGATTGCTTTTAAGACCGTTTGCCACTAAAACCCTGGTAAGAAATGTTTTATCTTTCGAAAGAAATCTCCAGGATGCCCAGCTAAAGAAGTTTCTTCTTGCCTTAATACCTCTGTTTAAAACCTCCTGAAACCTGCCCAATTCCGATGAATTTAAGGAGATTTCAGGTCCAAATCCTTTGTAATTCGGCATAATGGTCCTCTCGAGATTAGAAAGCCAGGCACTACCTTCGTCTACATCTTTGGTCGTCATATGCTGGAAACTCTCATAAATTTTTTGATCCGAAAGTATCTCGATAAGATTTCTGATGTCGCTTTCCTTAGATATGATATAATTAGCAGTTTCCAGATCAATGGCATTATCCAGTATTTCTTTTATCCTTTCCCCCAACGATCCCTGATAAGGCCTTATTTCAGCAATGATATCTTTGATGCTTCTCAGTTCTTTGATGCCGTGATTGGTAAAGGGTTTCCTGTTGAACCACGGATGACTCTCACGATCCAGGATGCGGGCATATTGGAAATATTCACTGACCTTTTTCTCTAATGACCCCAATTCGTCGATGGGGATATCCTGGTATTCGTGCCTTAAATCGATAGCAGGCTCATCAGGATTCGACGAGAGATATAACTCCTTTACTGATCTGCCGCATTCGGAAGTGTCGTATAGGGCAAATTTGAATTCTTCAAGTTCCTCCGTAAGCTGATCAATTGTTCTGCTGGACTGTAAAAAAGTTCTCTCCAGCTGAATGGAGTCGAGCGTATTGTTCCTTTGCTGATATTCATTTAATCTTTCAATCTGTGAAGCTATCTGCTCATATATTGTTTTACGATCATTTTTGAAATCATGCATCAGGCCAATAAAATCATTCAGGTTTTTATCCTTCAGTCTTTCATGGACAATATCCAGTGCGGCCTTTTTCTGACAAACCAGTAAAACAGATTTACCTCTTGCAATAAAATCTGAAATCAGGTTACAAATCAGTTGAGACTTTCCTGTTCCGGGAGGGCCTTGTACGATCAGTGAATTGCCATTTTTAATGGTTTTCAGTGCCTTTTCCTGAGAGACATCTAATTCAAATGGTGTAAAAGTCAGCTCTTCCTTAGTGTTCTTCAGGTAATCATAATGTCTGTCCTGCTGATCAACAGAGTTCCTGGACAAAAACAAATCTTCCATCCCCTGATATTTGTTATTTTCCAGCATGTGGACGTAATCAGGAACAAGGTAAGAGCCAGACTGAGGAAATATACCAAGAACAGCTTCCGGATATAATTTAAGACTACCCGTTTCCTCTTCGGACTCCAGATCGTTCTTTTTGAAGTTAGCAAATGAACGAAGAGAGTCTATGAAGTTCTCTTGATTAAAATTAACTTCTATACTACTATCTTTCAATAATTCGTATAGCTCTGAGCGGAATATCGTACTGTCTTTATCAAAATCATCAAATACTTTGTCAAGAAGCTCCTGGTCTGGTTTTAATTCATTGAAAAAGGAATAAGCCAGTAGAAAAGTTTTGTTTAACGTGAGGTTGACATTAGTTCTCAAATGCAAACTCCAGGTGTTTTTTTCGAAGGAGAGATCCACTGGAAAAAATAGTAGTGGACACCTTACCAGGGTTCCGTCTTTGAACTTTCCTCTCACGAACGGCCAGCCTACGTATAAATCTTTGGCGCCACGCTCTTCAAAAATGAACTTTTCTATCCTTTGAATCTTTTTCAGCCGTCTGCTGATTTCATTGTTGTGACCATCATGAGTATCTACCACTCGTGCTATGTCGATTTTCTTTTTGCCTGCAATCAGATTTTTAACAATCTCAAATGAAGAGCTCTCATAGTTAAAATCCAGGTCGTGCAGGTCAATAAATTGATCTGAAATCAAACGCAATAGTAATAAGGACCTATTGTTACCAGACAGATTAGTTAAACGCCTGAGATATGATTCTAATATCTTTTGCATGATTGTATTAAGGTGTCTTTATTGTTGGTTTTTAAACTGTGCCCTTAGCGGATTTACCTGCATACCTTACTGATACTGTTAGCTAATTCAGTTTAAATATATCACATCTTTATTCAAATAGAAGGTAAGGCGCAATTTTTGAAACAATGCTGTCATTTAATATGTGGATTTTTTTCAAGTCTTGCGGACTTTCAAAACGACCATGTTGCAAGCGGTAATTGACAATGATCCTTGCATATTTCCGTCTAATGTACGGATGAGTCGCTAATGCTTCTTCTCCAATTTCATTAATTCTATATCGCTTGATAGTAGTATCCCCCAAATGAAAATGATTGTTGATTTTCTGAATAACAAGACTGTCAAGTCCGTAAACTTCATACAATTGCTGATTGGAATGAAATCCTCCCAGCCGGTCTCTGAATTTGATAATCCTTTCAGATAGTTTTTCGCCAATTCCGGATATTTTTTTCAAATCATCTTTTCCTGTTTTATTCAGATCAGACTCATTGAAAACAATTTTAAAAGGCTTCTTCTTGTTCGGCTTAACTTTGGGGATGACTTTTTCAACAGGTTTGGGGTCGAACTGAATGTGATTTTTGAGAGAAGCTAAAACCACTGAATCGATACTGTAAATCTTTTTGAGATCATTGTATTCGTGAAATTTTCCGCCTGCTGTTCTAAACTTATCCCAGTTATTGGCAACTCTTTTGGAAAATCCCAGCTCAATTATTTCTTTTTTTGTAACTTTATTAGGATTGAAGTTAAACTTTTTATTGACAACAGGCTTTTTTGTTGGTTTTTTAAAAAAAGGAGTTGATCGCTTTTTTGTAGGTTTTTGAACGATTATGCTATTTTCCAGTTCGGTTTTCCATTCAATGGCTTTGTTTTCATCGAAAAACAAATCAGCATTTGTTTGGCCTAAGCCCAACCTGAAGAGATACGGTGACAGTATTGTTACCAGCAAAACAGGAAATAATAGAACCATACCATTGGTCTCAGCTTTAGAAAAACCAAAGTGGTTTCGCACTAATGATTTTAATAGTTTAATCATGGTTGTTAATTTTTACAGTTAGTCGAATGAAACGTGAACAAGTCTTATTTATAACTGTTCTAAATTACAATAGAATAGCTATCGATTTATGTCTTTTTAACGTTTCGATTTTAATTTTGTGGTCTTGAAGTAAATTTATGCATTCGATATTAAAAGTTCTAGCATTATCTTATAAAAACACACCGCTGGAGATTCGCGAGAAGCTTGCATTTAATGAAGAAGCTTCCAAATCTTTCTTAAGGAATTTAAAAAATATCCTTGGTGTTCATGAAGCCATGGTGCTATCTACCTGCAACAGAACTGAAATTTATTATACAAGTCAGGATAATTTATCTGATCAGATTGCTGGCCTGATGAAGGTCGAAAAAGGAATATCCACCAATATCGATTTGTCAAATTATTTCGTTTCTATTGTTGATTCAAATGTAGCATCCAGACATTTATTCAGAGTCTCACTGGGTCTTGAGGCTCAGGTTGTGGGAGATATTCAAATCAGCAATCAGGTCAAAAATGCCTATCAATGGTCGGCGGATGAGGAAATGGCTGGTCCATTTCTTCACAGACTTATGCATGCTATCTTTTTTTCAAATAAAAAGGTCGTGCAGGAAACTGCCTTTAGAGATGGTGCCGCATCAGTTTCTTATGCTGCCGTAAGTTATATCAATGAATTGTCATCTACGTTAGTGTCTCCCAAAATTTTGGTTTTAGGACTTGGAGAAATCGGTGAAGATGTCGTTAGAAACCTGGGTTCGCATGGAAGGGGAGAAGTTTATCTTTGCAATAGAACATCAGAAAAAGCTGATGTTTTAGCGAGAGAGTTTGATTTTCAGACGATTCCTTACGAAGAGTTTGAAAATCAATTATCTGAATTTGATGTAATCGTTAGTTCTGTC
>JBCBHL010000454.1:0-5263 GCA_038525605.1 Bacteroidota bacterium | reverse complement strand
GATTTTTTTGGTCGCTCGGCGATCCGATTGACTTTTTTGCCGGGATGCATTTCGTTTTTGTGTCTAACCGGGCCGCCAGGCGGACAAAAATGAACAGACCTAAGAGATTCAGCCAAACTTCAGGTTGAGGGGGAACTTACTTTTGCGAATACATCTAAAATGTCACATTAAATAGCAGTAGACCAATTTTATTGGAGTATTTATCTTAAGCGGACAATAATAATTATAAATTCATAATTTTTGCAAAACCTAATACTAATCAATACAAATACCTAACGCCTTAAAACCTATCTGAAGCTATCAATATGATCAAGAAACTCTTGCTGACTATTTTTTGCTTTCATCCGTTCCATATGATGAAAAAACTGATCTACGAATTTTTCCGTTACTCTGCCCTTTCTAAATATTTCTTTTGAGAACAATACAGTAATTCTCCGAGTGGAAACCAATCTATTTCTGGCGCTCAATTTGAGTAATCTGATTTTGATCATCAACCAAAATGATCGGATCATTTCACGCATGCTGTTTCTTCGATCTACTTTTTGAAACTCACGTTCCAGTGCATCGATGTATTCGTTGGCAGTTGGGTGATCATCGCTGCTAGTCATTGGGATTTAACGACGGGTTTTCTTTTTCCGTGTTTCGATTATCAAATTTTTCAAAACCAGATTCCGATACTATCAAACTGATATCAACTAGCTGAAATGCTCTCTGTTTCGATAGGACGTTTTCTATAACTCATAATAATGATGATCAACCCGGCTATCATCATCGGCACGCTCAACATTTGGCCCATATTTAATGTCAGGCCATCCTCGAAAGACATCTGATTTTCCTTTACAAATTCAATGAGAAAGCGCTGGATAAAGATCAGCAACAATCCGAGACCAAAAATGAAGCCTTTTTGTTGACTATATCTGTTGGATTTCCATAAGAGATACAAACCTATGCATAAAGCGAAATAGAATAAAGCCTCATACAGTTGAGCCGGATGTCGGGGGATGTCGTCTATTCTAGTAAAGATAAAAGCCCAAGGCACATCTGTCGGAGTGCCTATAATTTCAGAGTTGACAAGGTTGCCTAATCTGATAAACCCACCTGTAGCCACCCCGGCAATCATCAGCCTGTCGGATAACCATGCGTAACTCGTGCCATACTTTCTATGATAAAGATACAAAGCCAATAATGCTCCTGCTATCCCTCCATGACTGGCCAGACCTGTAAAACCGGTAAACCGGAATTCAGGATCTATTTTGATCGGAAGTATTTCAATAGGGTTTTGCAAATAATGTAGGGGATCATAAAAGATAATATGTCCTAATCTCGCACCAACGATGATTCCCACCACCAAATAAGTGGTCAGGTGGTCTAATTCCTGTATGTCGATAGTTGCCTTTTTATAAAAGTGCTGCATCAGTCGATAGCCGACCATCAGACCGATGACCCAGCAGAGTCCGTACCACCTCAGATACTCAAATCCTGGGATTATCTCCGGAGTAATGTTCCATTGTATGTATGACATCATCCTCCCTGACATAAAATTGTGAGCACCACAAACACAATTATCTGTGCAAAGACCCTTTGGGTCCTAAGTTTGCTCAGACTTTCGTTTTTGTCCAGCAGAAGCAGGATTTCATCCGTTTCCAGCGGTTGCAGGTCATTAACAACCTGAAGTTGTTTCCAGGCTGTTTTAAGGTCTTTTATTTGCATGATTTTGATCATTAAGTTTTTTATTGGAGTTCCACTCAGAGTTCCAGCCGGAAAGTCTGGTTTTGATTCTGTTGAAACGAGTCGTAACATTAGTAGGTGTCATCTCCAGCATTTCGGCAATTTCCTTATGGCGATACCCTTCCAGATATAATACGACAATCGCCTTATCGATATCTTTTAGCGATTGAAGGATAAGCTGTAACAATTCAGTGTGGTCATCGGCGCGAGCCATCGAAATGTTCTGATGAAGGGGAGAAAGTTGCACAGCAGCGACTGATTTTTTCTCTTTCCTCTTCTTCGATAAAATGGTATTGAGACTTACCCGATAGATCCAGGTACTGATTTTTGCCTCTTCCCTGTACGTCTCAAAAGACTTCCAAAGCTGTAGCACAATATCCTGAAATGCATCTTTTTGGTCTTCAGCATCAGCATAGTACACCTGACAAAGACTTCTCATAATTCCTTTGTTCCGATCGATTACCTTAATAAACTGATGCTTCTTCGATTTCATATTCAGCCACTGCCTTTATATATATTAGTCGCATTATTTCAGAAATTGTCACATATGCGTTGAAAATAATTCGGATATTCATCACATACATTTGATGTCAACCCGGAATTTACGGGCTTATTGTCATCATTTTCAGTAAATCGTATTCTTCATTCAGCAAATCGTATAAGTGATTCAGTATGTCGTCAACCTAATTTTGTTGAAAAGAGCAATCCATGAAAAACCTGCTAATGATTTTGATGCTTTTATTGACAAGAATTGGGCATATTGATAGTCCGGTCTCTCTGCTTTCATATCCAAAGAAAGATAGTCAGGTTCGTGTTTTTAAGTATCCTGCTTCGTTTACCAACATTCATTTTGTAGAGAAAAACGGAAGGTACCTCATGATTGACGCCGGTCTTCCCGGGGATCAGGAAAATATTCTGAAGTTTCTCGAGGATCAGAAGATTCCGGTCGATCAGATCGAATACCTTATTTTAACACACTCGCATCCTGATCATGCTGGTAATGCTGCCTATTTTCAGCAAAATTTTGGAACTCTTATCATAGCTGGATATGGAGATCTCGAAATCATTGAGAACGGTGGTTTCGACCAATACCTGTGCCCCAGAGGTATTTTAGGGTTTTTGGTAGGAAAAACAATTGCCAGCAAACGATTTAGCCCCTTTAAGCCCGATCTGCTGGTCAATGACTCGTTGGACTTGAGCGAAATTGGCTGGGAAGGGAGTGTACAAACATTTACGAGTCACACAAAAGGATCACTGGTAGTTTTCATCGATCAGTATGTATTTCCCGGCGATCTTATAAAAGGAGAAAACCTAAACAAACAGAAACCCGCTTTTCATATTTTCATGTGTGACCTGGCTAAAAATATGAATGACCTTGAAGCAGTAGCTGCTTGTAATGATGCCTACACCTGGTTTCCAGGACATGGCGGTCCTCTTCAGGAAAAGGATATCATAGAATTAATTCACAAAAAAAGAAAAAGAGATGATTAAATATTTGTTGACAGCTTTATTGATTACCACTGTTCTGATTGCGAATGCACAAAGTATTGATGATTCTGAAAAAGGAAGTGTTTCCGTAGTTGTGAATCCGTCCTTCTTTGTGTTAGGGGGCTACCACTTCAAGCCATCCTATCACTTTCCCAAGCGATGGTCAGTTGGTGCAACATTACAAGGTGGCTTTGAGCTACCGGATTTTGCGAGAGATCAGTTTTTCAACACCTCTGCGGGGGAAGTAATAGTCGACTGGACGTATGCCATCGGCCTGGAACTAAAATATCGTTTTTCAGATGCGCCTTACGACAAAGGTTTTTTCACCGCATTCAACCTGGGATATGAGGGTTGGGATGTATCGTCCGGACAGGAAATCGACCAATTTGAAAACTGGTTTGCCAGTCTGGACGCAGGCTATAACTGGTATTTTCTGAAGGATGACCGCCTCAACCTGGGAGTACATTACACATTGATTTTCATTTTAAATAACACCGACAACCGGACCGTTGATGAGGTTACTTATAACATCAGATCAGTGGTTCCTCCTTCAGTGCTTCCATCCATCTTGGTCGGATGGAGATTTTAAAACGCTAACGATATTAACGATGAAAAAAATATTGAGATTTACGGCCTACACCGTAGGCTTCACTGTGGTACTACTTTTGACATGGCATATCATCAGTGCCCAGCCTGTCGCACGCAAGGCCGATATTACTTCAAGCTTTTCAGGAAGTTTTCTGGCAGTTTCCGATGCGGATATGATTGCTACTGCTTACGCCAATGGCATTACCAATAAAGCAAATGGCGTAGAAGATAGCCTAGCTCATGTGGTCATCGAAAACGGGATTCCCAAAGTAACAAGTCAGATTCACGCTTCTAATTCTGTGATCAGCTGGCCGGCGGTTCTTGAGTGGCATCCGACGAAACGAATCGCTTATGTAGCAGAAACCCGGGCTGCCATAGCTGCGCAATCGGAAAAAATGGAAAACGTATTTGCTGATTTTCCGGTAGGAAGACATATATCAGTCTATGACTATCGAAACCCAAAGAATCCGACCCTGGTTCAGAAGGTTGTTGTGGGCGAAAACCTGCAAAATGTAACGATCAATTCCGATGGAAACTTACTGGCTGCAGGAACAACTGCTAAGGGTGAGGAAATAATGATTGCAACTCTGAAAAACGGTTTGATTGATCAGCAGTTTTATTTTACAGTCGATGGAATCAATTATTCAGATAACCAGGACGGTGGCATCCGAACTATCGAGTTTCACCCCAATGAAAACATCATTGCTGTGAACCTGAATGGTAAATCAGTGGCTTTTTATGCAATCGCTAAAAGCCGGGAAGAGCTTCAGATAAAGCAGATTGGAAAGGCTGTAGCTGTGGAGAAGAAGCTATCAGTAGGCAACTGGCATCCTTCGGGTAAATATTTCATTGTGGCCAATGTCAACTGGGGAAAAGGAAATCTGGGTGCAATTTTCAACAAAAAGGGACATTTAATCAGTGTTGGTTTTGACCGAAACGGCAATCACGAAATAATTTCCAAAGCGAAAGTAGGTCTCAGTCCGGAAGGTTTTGACATCAGCCCTGACGGAGAATATGCCATTGCAGTGAATATGAGAAGAACCTATGGTCCAAAAGTATTTTGGTTTGTTCCAGGTACTAAGTACTCTTCCTTATCACTTGTCAAAATAGATTCAGCAACCGGAGAGCTGCAAGTTGTTGGAAATGAATATAGGTTCGAAGGAGTGCTCCCGGAGGATGCTATTTTTGATGAAGAAAGCAATAGCATTGCCGTGGCGGTCTATAACGAGAAGAATCAGGGGTTTCCCGAAAAAGGGTGGATTGAATTTTGGGAAATCAAAAATGACTTATTGATCCGAACGAATTCCAAACTTTATGTAACCAGGGGTGTTCATAACCTGTTGCTTACACCAAAAATATCGGAAGATTATGCAGCCAATTCATATTGAAAGTATCGGACAATTATTGGGCTTTGCGGGTATCGATGACCTGCAGCACCCACTATGTCACATCGTAAAAG
>JBCBHL010000453.1:0-5395 GCA_038525605.1 Bacteroidota bacterium | reverse complement strand
GTATCGATCTTAACTATAAGATTGTGCTTGGAAATGCTTTCAATGAGCTTAATGAGGAGATTGAAACCAATGACTGTGACCTGGTGATAATGGGAACTAAAGGTGCAAGTGGATTAGAGGAGTTCTTTGTAGGGTCTAATGCTGAGAAAATTGTACGACATGCCAAATGCCCTGTGATCACATTGAGAAATGAAGTGGATTTGGATGATATAGAAGACATCGTTTTTGCAACTGACATGGACCTGACAACCGACAAGTTTATTTCGGAGTTACTAAAGCTACAGGAATTTTTCGATGCGCAACTCAGGCTCGTGAGAATTAATACACCTGCTCATTTTAACAGCAGCAGAGAAGACATAGCAAGAATGAAACAATTCGCGACGCGTTATAAAATCAAAAACTTTTCCTTTGATGTCTATAATCACACAAGCGAGGAAGAGGGAATCATCGATTATGCAGAGGATATTGACGCTGGGATTATTGCAATGGGAACACATCAGAGGACAGGAATCAATCATTTCTTTAATGACAGTCTGGCTGAAGAAGTGGTGAATCATGCTGTAAGGCCTGTATGGACATTTAATTTAGAAGCTTAATGGCTAAAAGAAATAAAAATAATTTTAAAAACAGAAAAGGAGTCGTATACAGTACGGATGACTCCTACCAATATGATGAGTATGGTCAGGAAGAAGAGGAAACCCTTCTGCCAGAAGATCAAAAGCTTATCATCAGTCTGGATAAAAAAAACAGAGGAGGGAAGTCTGTTACTTTGATTGAGGGGTTTATTGGTGCTGAAGAGGATTTGAAGGATTTAGGGAAGACTCTCAAATCCAAATGTGGAGTTGGAGGCTCGGCCAAAGCAGGTGAAATCATCATACAGGGTGATTTCAGAGATAAAATCGATGAGATTCTGGCGAAAATGAATTATCGCACAAAAAAAAGATGATTTAAATTTTGAAAAATCAAATAGAGATTTAGTTTTGCGGATATGATAAATGCAGGACAACATATTCATTTCTTTCATATCCATCATTGCCATTAAAGGTAATCAGCACTTTCTATTTATCATACTTCAATTTATTTCTTTACTACAATCCAGTGTTATAATTTCATGGAAACCCAATTAAGAATTGCCGTTCAGAAATCCGGCAGATTAAGCGAAGATTCTTTAAAACTATTCAAAGAATGCGGAATTAAATTCATCAACAGTACCAAAAAGCTGAAGTCAGTTTCTCATAATTTTCCGGTTGAATTTCTCTTTTTGAGAGATGACGACATTCCGGGATATGTAGAAGATGGTGTTGCAGATTTGGGGATAGTTGGAGAGAACGTTTCCGAGGAAAAAAAGAAAGATATACATCTGGTGAAAAGGTTGGGTTTTTCCAGGTGCAGACTTTCACTGGCAATCCCCAGAGAAATCGATTACCCCGGACTGTCATACTTTCAGGGTAAAAGCATTGCCACTTCCTATCCTGCAATCCTCGGCGATTATCTGAAAGCAAATAATATCGAGTCTGACATTCAGGAGATCAGTGGTTCAGTAGAAATCGCACCCGGAATAGGTCTGGCAGATGGTATCTGTGATATCGTGAGCTCAGGAAGTACGTTGATCAGTAACGGACTGAAGGAAGTGGAGAAGATCTACAAGTCCGAGGCAGTTCTCATTGGAAATCAGAATCTTTCTGATGAGAAAAAAACAATTCTTGATCAATTGATTTTTAGAATCGATGCAGTGCTGTCCGGTAAAAGCAATAAATACGTACTGCTAAACGCACCTAATGATTCTATTGAGACGATCGTGAGCCTCTTGCCCGGGATGAGAAGTCCGACAGTATTGCCGTTGGCGACAGAAGGGTGGAGTTCTATTCATTCAGTAATCAATGAAGATGAGTTCTGGGGCAAAATAGAAGAATTAAGGGCAGCCGGAGCAGAAGGAGTTTTAGTGGTGCCAATTGAAAAAATGATTGTCTGATGAAAACGGTATTAAATCCACCGAAGAGTGATCTGCCTATCTACCTGAAACGGCCGGTATTTGATTCTTCCAAGATTGAAAAAATAGTAAAACCCATCCTTGAAAAGGTGAAAAGAGGTGGTGATAAAGCATTGTACAAGTTTGCTTTGGAATACGATCAGGTATCACTGGACACATTGTTCGTTGCGAAGGAAGAACTGGAATCCGCGCATCTGGCTGTAGATGATCAACTGAAGGATGCTATCAATGAGGCCAGAAAAAATATTGCAGCTTTCCACGAAATGCAAAAGCAGGAAGAGCTGGTAGTGGAAACAATGCCAGGGGTGACGTGTAGAAGAAAAAGCGTTCCTATCGAAAAGGTGGGGCTGTATATTCCCGGAGGAACCGCCCCACTTTTTTCAACGGTTTTGATGTTAGGAGTTCCTGCTATTATCGCAGGCTGTAAAGAGATTATTCTGGCAACTCCTACGAATAAATCTGGTCAGGTAAATCCTGTAATTCTCTATACGGCGAATTTATTGGGAATCGATAAAGTCCTGAAACTGGGTGGAGCGCAGGCTGTTGCTGCGATGGCTTTTGGTACGGAATCTGTACCCAGAGTAGATAAAATTTTCGGGCCTGGCAACCAATATGTGACCACTGCTAAACAGCTGGTAAGCAAGGATATGGTGGCGATAGACATGCCGGCAGGTCCTTCGGAAGTTTGTGTGATGGCGGATGAAAAAGCAAATCCGGCATTTGTGGCTGCAGACTTACTTTCACAGGCAGAGCACGGAATTGACAGTCAGGTTTTACTAGTAACCGACAGCGAAAAATTTGCGATAGCCGTAGATGAAGAAGTCGAAAAGCAAGTGAATGTCCTGCCCAGGAAAGAAATGACCCTCAAAGCATTGGAGAACAGTTATACCCTGGTGATTAATGACGCGAATGAGCTGTTGCAAGTAGTGAACGACTATGCTCCTGAACACCTGATTATCAACATGGTAAATGCTGACGAGGTTGCAGACAAAATTGTAAATGCAGGATCTATATTTATCGGTCCTTACACACCTGAATCAGCAGGAGATTATGCATCAGGAACTAATCATACCTTACCTACCAATGGTTGGGCCTCTTCCATGGCCGGAGTTTCCCTCGATAGCTTTGTTAAAAAGATTACCTATCAGAAGATTACCAAAAAGGGATTGCTGAATTTAGGCCCTGTCGTCGAAACAATGGCTGAAGCGGAAAGATTACATGCGCATAAAAATGCTGTTTCTGTACGTCTGAAAAGTATTCAGGATGGGAAAAGTTGAAATTTCCGCGTTGATCAGGCCACACCTGATTGATATGAAACCCTATGCTTCCGCGCGTGATGAATTCACTGGAAAGAGTGAAGTGTATCTGGATGCTAATGAAAACTCGCTGGGGTCTGTTGGTGTCAGGGATCTCAGTAGGTACCCTGATCCGCACCAGCATGAGATCAAAAAGAAGCTTTCATCGCTCAAGCAGATTGCTGCAGATCAGATATTTATCGGAAATGGAAGTGACGAACCAATCGATTTGCTGATCAGAGCGTTTTGTGAACCGTTGAAGAACGAAATTATCATACTTCCACCCACTTATGGCATGTATGAAGTATCGGCAAACGTCAATAATGTACCTGTTAAGAAAGTGCCGCTTACAGCCGATTTTCAGCTGGATGTTGCTGCAATTGAAGAAGCAATCAATAGCCATACTAAGTTAATTTTCACTTGTAACCCCAATAATCCAACCGGTACCCGAATTGCAGATACTGAGGTGATCAAAATTCTGGAGAACTTCAACGGATTGGTGATTGTCGACGAGGCATATATCGATTTCAGTGAGAAAGAAAGCTTCATCGGTCTCATTGAGCAGTACAATAACCTTGTTGTGTTACAGACTTTTAGCAAAGCGTGGGGGTTGGCAGCAGCCCGGGTAGGAATGCTTTATGGAAGTACGGAGGTTGTCGAGATATTGAATAAGATCAAACCGCCATACAATGTGAATGAGATGTCCCAGGAGGCGGTGATTTACGCTTTGCAAAACGAGCAGCAGAAGCAGGCTTTTGTGGATGAAATTCTCAACGAAAGAGCGTACTTACACACTGAATTAGCATCCTTAACGACCGTGCAGTCAATATATCCATCAGATACTAATTTCTTGTTAGTCAGAGTGACTGAGCCTGATAAATTATATCATTATCTCATTGACAAGGGAATCATTGTCAGAAACAGGAGTAAAGTGCTGCTTTGCGAAGGTTGTCTGAGAATTACTGTGGGTACCAGGCAGGAAAACGAGCGATTGATCAAAGCGATTAAAAGTTTTTAAATACCAAGTTCTGAACTGATCATAAAAAACACTGCATTTAATCGAATGCAGTGTTTTTTATTGTCTTTTGATTAACTATTATTCTCTGCTACTATATAGCCTACCACATGTTTTCGAAATCTTTGGCGCTATATTGATGATCTCTGCTGGTAAACATAGTATCACTGCCAGGTTTTTTGACATGCAAACTGTCTTTATTGAAAAGCCTGTAAATGATCGAAATCGGAAATAGGAACAGGTAAAACAAAACAGCCAGGATAATTCTTGAGTTGATCCAACCCAGAACTTCCGCGATTTTATACCACAACCAGACGATGTAATATCCTACTGTAGGAATGATCAAAGAGATTACTCCAATTGCAATAGCAGCTATTGTCAAGTATTTGTTTTCGAGAAACCAGGCAAAAATGTTTAGTCCGGTTACAATTACCAGTAATGCTTTTAACTCTTTTTCTTCTAGCTTCTTCATCAAAAAAGTGTGTAAATAAATGGCGCAATGGCTGAACTACCGCCTATTACAATGAGTAATCCAAAAAGTAACAGCACCAAAATCATCGGTACTAACCAAAACTTTTTTCTTTCTTTTAAGAATTTCCAGAGATCAGATAAAAATTCCATCTATTGAGGTTTTAAGTAATTATTTTTATTCAAAAATTGGTAGATATCGTTGGCCATGTACTCATGTCCCATAGGACTTGGGTGCCGATCACAAGTTTGGCTAAAATAAGGAAATGTCAGATCATTTTCTTCAATATATGTCTTGGCATTGGGATACATATCATAATATGCTATCTCCAACTCCCTGCATATTCCCTTAATAATTTTATTGGGTTTTATAGGATCGAGTTCAACTTCATACTTCAATTCAGTTCCGGTAATCCAGTTTTCATCGACCTGATACGGATCCGATAAATTGATGACTAGGAAATCAGAAGAATCTTTAGCAGTCAGGTTTCTTAGTTTTTCAAAAGACTTTTCGGCAATGTCATAACCTATTTGAAGTTTACCATTCGGTCCTGAAACATAAGTATCTTTTAGCATGCCCTGAAAATCAGCCTTCATATTGATGGCGCTTTGCATGACTAATTTTAT
>JBCBHL010000452.1:0-5445 GCA_038525605.1 Bacteroidota bacterium | reverse complement strand
CTAGGGTTTAAGCACAGAACATTTAACGAGCTGGATTTGCTGTATTCTGTTCCAGATTCCAAAATCCACCCCAGTACTATCAGTTCTCACCATCCACCTTAAAAACATATTTAAACGCTTACAAGCAGACTTCCTGATAGGCGTTGCAATATGCTTTTTAGTTCGGTGTGGTGCATCCTCCAATGAAAAAAAGTACTGATGAAACCCGATCAGGCTGTTTTCAATATTGCCATCGTCCTCACTTAAACCCTTCAGGAAGGCGTCTTCCAAAGTATCACTTTTCTGATAGTGATTTCTAAAAAAACTGACAAAATACAGCAAATCCAGCTCGTTAAATGTTCTGTGCTTAAACCCTAGCAATGCCTTGAGATCCTCGTCACTGTGATTGATCATAAAATCATAGGGTGCATAATCCATTCTTTCAAATAGCTCCTTGCTTTTATTGATGATTGTTTTTCGTTGACCCCACGCAAGCACTGCAGCAAAGAAACCCGTGATTTCAATATCCTGCTTTAATTGATAGCTGTGAGGAATACAAATTGGGTCATCTGTAATGAAGGCAGAATTGTTGTAATCTGCTACCTTCTGATCAAGAAATGATTTTAAATCCACACTACTCGGGAATGTAGGACAACTCTACAGGGAATCTGGCATCTATAGCACCCAGTCTTTTGTAAGCAACGCTGGAAAGTCTGATCAAGACGTTTTCATTGGCACCAATCTCAGGTAATTTGCCAACTACTCTCACGAATATACTCTGACTATTCATCAGGTTCTTCACTTGAATAATAGTGCCAATAGCCAGAGAGCGATGTAGGCAAAGGTATTTCTTCGTTTTAGGAGAATTCTCAATTTCCATAGCAATACCTTCTTCATATACTTTTTCAAACTGTGTATCGCTGTTGACGACTTTCTCACCAAACCTGGGTTTTCTAAGAGCCGATGAATCAATCGCCGGATTGACCGTTACTACTTTTAACTCCGTAGAATCTGCTAGCTTCTTTTCAACTACCTTCACGGGAGGTGTAACTTTAACTTCATCAGGCTTTTCCTTAGGTAAGGAATTGTCACTTTTCACTATTAAAACCTGACCTATCGATAAATTTGAATTATCCAGATTATTCAGCTTGATTATCTCATCCTGAGGTAGGTCGTACTTTTTCGAAATGGAATAAAGTGTTTCTCCTTTTTTAACAGTATGATTGGCTGTATTATTCGCTGAATTTACCTTCTGATCAGCAGATGGCTGTGACGTTTCATTTGTGGTTTTAGCCGGGTTCTTTTCCGGTGACACTATCAAAACCTGTCCTAAATCAAGGTTATCCGAATCCAGGTTGTTCCAACTTTTAATATCGTAAATGTTAACACCGTAAATATGAGAAATCGCATACAAGGTCTCCCCTGCTTTTACTGTATGACGCGTTCTGTCAGATGAATTTTCAGCCTCTTTCTGCTCAATGCTGTACGGAATGGCAATGATCTGTCCGGCATCTACTGAATATCCTTCAATCTTATTGGCTTCAACAATTTTTGCTAAATCAGCAGCATATCTTTTAGATAAAGAATACAAAGTCTCACCTGCATCCACTCTATGAATCACAAAGTGACCTTCAGGTCTCCGTTCTAAGCGCAAGGAATCCCCTTCAATAGCGTAACTGTGATTTGCTGTAACCAGTAAAACCACAATGAAAAGAATAGAATATTTAATTATGCTCATATACGAATTAATAACGCTGGTGATCACTTAATATCTGTGCCGTGATTCAAAAATAACATTTCCCATTTACCTATCAAATCATTTTCACTATGATTAATATTGAACATGAAAATAAAAACCAAACACGCAATTTAATCAATGGGATAACTATCTTGTTCTCTTAAATAATGGAAAACTGAATCATTTATTGTAGTGTTATCAAGTTGATTGATTGCAATTACTCAAATCGTAAAAGCTTTCTTCACACATTTACTTTTTTTATCGTATTTTACATCAGGATTGTCGAGATATTATGTTAAAAAGACTATTTGTAGTAATCGCTCTATTGATATCAGGATCAATATATTTAGTTGAAGCACAGGACAAAGATGCGTCAAAAAAAGGCCCTTTAACTATTTTCAAAATGGATATAAAAGGGGATATTGATCCCCGTACAAATCGCTATTCCGAACTTGCTTTGGAAGAAGCAGAGGCCATAAATGCTGACCTGGTGATCATCGAAATGGACACCTATGGTGGTGCTTTAAATGATGCTGATGACATGAGAACCCGCATCATGAATTTCGAAAAGCCAGTTTATGTTTTTATCAACAAAGACGCTGCATCTGCCGGAGCACTTATTTCAATAGCCTGTGATAGTATTTACATGGCATCAGGTGCCAGTATAGGTGCCGCAACGGTCGTAACCGGCGAAGGTGTCGCTGCTCCTGACAAATACCAGAGTTACATGAAGTCTATCATGCGATCCACTGCAGAAGCAAGCGGCAGGGATCCTAAAATTGCCGAGGCTATGGTCGACGAAGAATTGGAAGTAGAAGGCGTTAGTGAGGCCGGTCAGGTAATTACTTTTTCTACGTCAGAAGCAATCAAATTTGGATTCTGCGAAGCGCAGGTTTCCGAAATAGATGAAATTCTTGCCAGATCAGGAATTACAGACTATGAGTTAAAAACCTATGAAACGAGCTTCACTGAAGAGGTGATCAGTTTTTTCCTGAATCCGTTTGTTTCCGGAATATTAGTATTGGTAATCATGGGTGGCATTTATTTCGAATTGCAGACTCCTGGGGTGGGTTTCCCATTACTGGCAGCTGTTATTGCCATTATCTGTTACCTGACCCCCTATTACCTTAACGGTTTAGCTGAAAACTGGGAAATTACGGCTTTTTTCTTCGGTTTGATCTTAATAGCCGTAGAAGTATTTGTCATCCCCGGATTTGGTGTTGCGGGTATTTCAGGACTTATTTTAACAGTCGGATCACTGGTATTGATCATGCTGGACAACGACTTCTTCGATTTCACTTTTGTAAGACTGGACGATGCTTTCGTTGCTACAGCATCTATCACTGCAGGATTTATGGGAGCTGTTATAGCATTTTTTGTCGGGGGTAATAGTCTCGCTAACTCAAAAGCTTTTAAAAGGATTTCTCTGGGCGACACGATGGACCGGGAAGCGGGATATACCGCCAATTTCAACAAACGGTCTATGCTGGGCATGAAAGGGATCACCTATACGGTTTTAAGGCCCAGTGGAAAGATCATAATCGATGATGAAATATTCGATGCATACACGAGAGGTGGATTTATCGAAAAAGATGTTCATGTAGAAGTAATTAGTGAAGAGGGAACATCGCTAAAAGTCAAAGAAATTGAAAATCCCGAAAACCCTTCAGAGTAAGCAGTTATGAGGATACTCGGCATCATTCCAGCCAGATTCGCTTCTTCCCGATTTCCGGGCAAACCGCTGGTTGATATTCTTGGAAAAACCATGATCCGGAGGGTATACGAACAGGCAAAAAAGACAAAAAAGCTGGAACAGGTTATAGTTGCGACGGACAATAGACGGATCTACGACGAAGTGATCGCCTTTGGCGGTGAAGCGATGATGACAGACGAAAATCATCTGAATGGCACTGAAAGATGCAATGAAGTTGTAAATAACCTCGCTGATACCTTTGATTATGCAATCAATATTCAGGGGGATGAGCCCTATATCCAGCCTGAAATGATCGATGAACTTGCATCAATTCTTGATGGCAATACAGAATTAGGAACCCTGGTCAAAACTATTTCCGATCCGGAAATTCTCACCAATCCTAATTCAATGAAAGTAGTACTCAACAAAAAGGATGAAGCTATGTATTTCAGCAGAAGTTGTATTCCGTTTGTGAGAGGAGCTGATCCTGATCAGTGGTTACAAAAGCATACCTTTTATAAGCACATTGGCATATATGCCTACAGAGTTGATATATTGAAACAAATAACAGATTTGGAAGCGACGAGCCTGGAATTAGCCGAATCGCTGGAACAATTGCGCTGGCTTGAAAACGGTTTAAAAATAAAAGTCGCTAAAACCGATTTTGAAACACATGGTGTCGACACACCTGAAGACTTAATCAAACTGGAAAAATTGATGACTGATGGATAAGAGCAGGCTGTTATTGATTGTGTACTGGGTATTTTTGATAAGCGCCCTCCTGGTTTTTGGTTATGGTCTTAGGTTTGAAGAAGTAAAAGTAGAAATGACCATTGCGGCTATGGTTCTTTGGGTAATATCATATTTGCTTAACCGCTTGATCAGACATGAAAATAAGAAGAAAAACGAATAGGTGTTTAAACTGCAACAGCAAAATTGATCAGATCTACAATTTCTGTCCTTATTGTGGTCAGGAAAATACAAACAGAAATGTTTCTTTTAAAGATTTGATTCGTGAGTTCTTTAATAATTATCTTTCTTTTGATTCTAAGTTTGGCAGATCTATTAAGCCATTTTTCTTAAGCCCTGGAAAACTAACGAATGAATTTATCAACGGCAGAAGAGTAAACTATGCCAACCCAATCAGGCTTTATCTGATCTTAAGTTTGTTTTACTTCTTTGCTCTCAGTCAATTCAACACTTACAAAAATGATGATGCAGGACAGGGCAGCATCAAATTTTCCACTGCTTCCGGAAAGGAAGTAAAAGCGCTTGCTGATAGTATTGCAAAAGATCCTGAAAAAATCATTAATCAAATGCTTGTCGATAGCATTGCAAAAGACCCTTCGAAGATTATTGACCAAATCCCGAAATCTGAAAAAGAATCACTCTGGCCATTTCAAACCAGAGAAAATTTGAAAAAGTATCTGAAATACCGGCAAGATTTAACAGTATCAGATCAGGAGCTTTACGATACACTTTATATAGACGGAATGTCTACAATAGACGAGTTAGCTCTCAAGCAAACAATTAGGCTGGGAAGAGCAAAAAACAAAGAAATGATGGGCTATGTAATCGAGCAAATGCCCTTTCTGATGTTCCTCATGCTGCCAATATTTGCCATGTTAATGAAGCTCCTATACGTTCGAAGGAACCACAATTACATCGTTCATCTGGTTCATTCCTTGCACCAACACTCTTTTAAATTCTTCCTGCTGGGCTTTGCAACAATCATAGGGCTATTTGTCAGCCAGCCAATCGCAGCAACACTGATTATTGGTGCTTTTATAATCTCTCTGATTTATATTTACCTGTCGTTTATAAACGTCTATCAGCAGGGCTATTTTAAAACCTTTCTAAAGTTTGGCATGTATTATTTTGTCTATGCCATCCTCTTATCTTTTGGACTTGTCTTTGAGATGTTGATATCGCTAGCCCTTTATTGATTTCAAAGATTTATAATTAGCCTCAAGAAAATGTGCCACTTCTTTTTCTGTAAAAGTATCCGAAATAAAAAGCGCCTCATATTGAGAAG
>JBCBHL010000451.1:0-5451 GCA_038525605.1 Bacteroidota bacterium | reverse complement strand
ATTGACACTTTATATTATCCAGCAGGAAAAAAGAATCGAAAAGCTGGAAAGCGGGCTCAAGAAGTAATCAATCAATCAATTAATTTAAAATAAACCATTAAAAATGAGAAAATCAATTAAGCTGTATTCAGCAACCATAAGTCTCGGATTAGTGATTTCACTGCTAATGACTTCCATCGTCTTGGCGCAAGAGATTCCTGCAGTTAATATTTCGTCTCCGACGAGTGCTGCACTAGCGAAATATGTAGATTATCCTGTCAATATGCATACGGGAGTTCCCAGGATTTCTATTCCGATTCATGAGGTAAATGAGGGACCTCTTTCTTTGCCTATTAGTCTATCTTACCATGCATCGGGTTTGAAGGTTCAGGAAACTGCCAGTTGGGTGGGAGCTGGTTGGAGTTTGAATGCCGGAGGCATGATCTCCAGAACTGTACGCGGATTGCCCGACGATCAACTTGGCTCACTCAATGATGCCGGTGTACTCAATATAGGATCCTACCTGAGAGACAAAGGTTTTGTGGACATGTTTACAACGACAAGATATCAGAATAGCTCATTAGTACCCTATCCTGATATCAATGCATTTGGCAATGGACAAAAAGACAGTGAACCCGATCTGTTCTTTTTCAACTTTGCAGGCTATTCAGGTGAATTTTATTTCAATGAAGCTGGCAGAGCAGTGACACTGCCACAGTCTGACCTGAAAATTACCCCTATTGTCGCCCAGCCATTCAGAAGATTACAACCAAATCTATTGGGGTTTACGGTGACTACTACCAATGGTACAAAATATCATTTTGGGGTTACTGATGACCCAAATGATGTAGAACCTGTTGAAAAAAGTGACTCAGATGCTTATATAGACCCAGGCAGGCTATTATTTTCCAATACCTATTCAAGTTGGTACCTGTATAAGATTGAATCTGCGGACGGTCTTTTTTCAATTGATCTTTCCTACAGGAGCGAAGATTTTGCCTATTATACTGTAACCACAACTCCATGCGTACCTAACTGTGATGAGAATGCCTCTCTGATAAAAGTACTGATCAATGGTGTCAAACTCGACAAAATCGAATGCTCAAACGGTAGTGTAAGTTTCATTCCGGAGACAACACTTAGAGAAGATCTGGCAGATTACGATCCTAATGAGTTACCTACTGCAAATACAGAAGCTAAGGCGCTCAGTGAAATCAGAATCAATTCTAATTCATCCACTTTTTGTAAAAAGTTTAAATTCGATTACGGTTATTTTCTAAGCGAAGAAAGTGCTCTTCCGGGTGCATTATTTGGGTTGTTTGGTGAGGCAGCTCAAAACAATGTTCCAGATTATGATTTCTTTGATACTAAGAAATTAAAGCTCAATAGTGTACAGGAATTATCATGCGATGACAATACATCAGTTCCTCCTCACAGATTTACTTATTATGAACCTGATAAACTCTCCAGGGTTATTTCATTTTCTCAGGACCATTGGGGTTTTAATAACGGTGTTCAAACTAACATCGAATTAATACCTGAACTCGAAACAATGAATGGCTTTGAGGCAAACAGAGAAGCTGCCTGGCCAGCCATGAGAGCCGGTACTCTTGCTGTCATTGAATATCCGACTGGCGGTTCCAGTGAGTTTATCTATGAACCGAATAGCGTTATTACCTACCCGGAGACAGATCTTCCATATTCGAATGTAAAATCTTTATCAGTTGGCTTTGGAAGTAAATTCAGTGAAGTACAGGAATATGATCTCATTGTAACTGAAAGTGGTTTCTATCGAATTAGGGTATCAGCGCAAGGATCTGGAAGTGGAAAGCTGGAATTGGAGGGTTCGAATGTTGCGATTACAAGAGTGACTACTGAGTTATTTGATAATTTTGGTAATCCAATTCCGGGGGCAATTCAAAATTTCGAGCAGGAGTTTTTTCTTGAGCCGGGGACATATGCTTACAAGGCTACAGCGAATGCTGATACTCGTGAAGGAGGTGGTATAAACGTATTCTTTGACGAGCAAGATGAAAGTGAGGTAATTATAACTGAGGAATTGAAACTTGTTGGGGGTTTGAGAATTAAAGAAATCAAGCAAGTTGATCATGCTCAGACTGTTATGACGAAGACTTTCCAATATGATGAAGCAAACCTTTACAGCATCCCTGATTACATCATCAAACTGAAAAATCCCATTTTTAAGACAAGTTTTTTATTAGGTAATTTCAGTCCTGATCCTAATGGTTGTTGGCGCGTTGGTCAAAATCAATTAAAATTTTACACTTTTGCCTCGCCCTCCAGTGTCAATGCATTAATTAAAACACAAGGTTATCACATAGGGTATAATGCTGTAACGGAAACCCAGGCAGATAGTGGATACAGTATTCATCGATTCGCCGGAAGTTCGCAATTACCATCTGGTTGGTTAAGCCTGAAAGACGTGAGCGTCAGAAGTGTTGACGATTGGATTTGCCTTGAAAGTGATCCCGAATTCCCTGCAATTCCCGCACCTTACAATTTTACCAGAGGAAATCTGAGGGCTATTGAAAACTACAATAAAGACGGTAATCTTCTAAGCAGCCAGACGTATTCGGAGAATTTTGTCCCTAAAGATGAAATCACTTTTGGGATGATTACGAAAATTATAGCGAAATCTCCCGATGATCCTACACCACCCTGGGATCAAGGTGATACTGATAGATTAACGATGATCCCTTCCTTATACGAAATGAGGTCTGCCAGAAAAACACAGGTAAGCGTAGTTTCTAAAACTTATGACCCTGAGGATATTAATAATTACGTAGAAACGACCAGTACAACTTTCTATGAAAATCCAGCGACACAATTACCAACCAGTTTCTACAACAACCAGCAGAGGTGTGGACGAGCAGTCAATGAGATATGTGCCTGATATTACTGACTGTAAGGAAGTTTGCCCGGAATGCGTTGAAACCTACCTTGCTGCACAAGAAGCTGCCAAGAATGCCTATTTGGCCAATATTGAGAGTTGTAGGTTTTTCACAACATTCAGCGAGTGCAGAAACTTCCGTGCACCATATTTATTGAGAAACAATTGTAATAGTTCCAAAGTCCAATGTGAAGTGGCTTCATGGCACGAATATCAAATGACTTTAAATGACCTGAGGGCTGCTTATTCAACTTGCATCAGAAATTGTAGTGGTAGTAGATGTATTTCATTAGGTATGGGAGCCGTTGCAGAGGCAAGAGATCTTTACAGGATGGAGGTAACTAATCAGATAGCAGCACCTATTGAGATTACCTCTTCCAGAAATGGGTTAGTCACTAATAGTCAATTATTTGATTTCGATAGCCAGAGAGCTACCTGGATTTACCTGGATAAGGTTTCGAGCTTTACCCCGACTAATCCTGTTGATGACTTTTATTCAATCACTGTATTAGGAGGTGGTTATCAGACAGATGACAGATATGATGATATTCCAGAAGCGGATATATTGTACGAAAGAGGAGTGATTGTTCAAACGAAAAGCCGAGATGGAATTTACACATCCTATATCTGGGGTTATAACAACACTTTACCCCTTGTTGTTGCAGTAGGAGTGGATTCGAATACATTGAAGACAGCCTATCAGAACGATCCACAAAACTTACGATCGTTACCCGAATTAAAAGATGCTCAGATAACCACGTATGAATACGATCCTGTAGTGGGTATAACAGCTCAGACTGATCCCAATGGAATTAGGAATACCTATCATTATGACGATCTGGGAAGGCTGATTCAAGTCAAGGATCAGGATGACCAAATTTTACAACAGTACGAATACAACTATCACTTCAGTCAAAACTAAAACTATGAAATATCAAAAATTAAAAGTGCTCACGCTTTTATTGGGCGTAGTATTTGTCTCTATATCGGCTTTTGGGCAGGATGCCCCGCCTGTTAGAGGCCCTAAAAACAATTATGTCAGAACAATTGGTCCCAGGGTTGAGACGCAGAGCATTCCTGCTAATCCCAGTAAAGAAGATTACATAATCGGAACCTCCTATTTTGACGGTTTGGGAAGGCCTGTTCAGCAGATCATGCATAGCGGTTCCCCAACAGCGAAGGACGTAGTTACCAATACAAGATATGACTTTACAGGCAGGGTTTACAGAGAATACCTACCATACACGCAATTAGCAGCTACTCCGGGAGAACGTAGAACAGACTGGCTGACTGAAATAGGTAGTTTTTATGCACCCAATAATGACCATGTGTCAGAATCTACCCATTACTACGCTGAGCCTGTTTATGAGGCTTCCCTGCTCGGTAGAATGAAGAAAGGTTCTGCTCCGGGAGCTACCTGGAAAAGTGATGGCAATCATACAGTCGATTATACGTACACTGTGAATGATACAACTGATCTGGTAGAAGAATTGGTTGTCAATAACAGGTCAAACACAGTGACGAATCTCGGGCTATATGCGGACGGAGCTTTGGCTAAGGAAGAAGTAAGTGACGAGAATAATGGGGCAAATGAGGGGCAGACCATTACGTTTACTAATACACTAGGGCAAGTAGTATTGAAGAAAGTAAAGTCTGATGGAAACAATTATTTGTATACCTATTATGTCTATGACGATTTTAACAACTTAAGATTCGTATTACCGCCAGCAGGAGTCGCGGAGATCTTAGATAATAATAATTGGGGGCTTGTTAATAACGATTCTTTTAGGGAAAAATGGATGTTTTGCTATGAGTACGATGGCAGAAACAGAATGATCGGTAAACGTGTGCCCGGTTCTGATTGGATGTACATGATCTATGATCAAAAAGACCGATTGGTGCTGACACAAGACGGTAATCAAAGAGCTGGAAATGTAGAAGGCGTTGATGGCCATTTGGAAATAGATGCCTATAGGGGCAAGAGTTATCAATTGAATAATGGAGCTAGTATCACTCTGAAACCCGAATTTCATTTCAAAGCGGTTGATAATAGTAGTTTTGAAGCCTCTTTCGATGAAGTCACTGACACTAAAAAGTGGATATTCACCAAATACGATGAATTAAGCCGACCTGTGATGACCGGTTTTTACTACGATGCAAGAGAGAGAGCAGCTATTCAGAATGAGGTAGATTCAAAAAACAACTTAACGGAAGCATATGATAGTAAAACTGCTGCTTTTCAGGGGTATGGAAACTCTGCGTTCCCTACAGCCATTGAAGAGTCTGAAATGCTTACTGTAACTTATTACGATGATTATGAGTTCACAGATGAAGTTGTCCCTTCAATAGCCAATGTAGTAGTATTAAATACTGTTAACGGTCAGGTTACTGGCGCTAAAACCAAGGTTTTGGGAACAGACCAATGGCTGGAAAGTGTGACTTTCTATGATGATCGGTACAGACCAGTCAAAATACTCTCAGATAATCACAAAGGAGGGTATGACATTGTTGAAAACACCTACAGAAATACGGTTTCAAATCTGATCGAAATGTCAGTGATG
>JBCBHL010000450.1:0-5468 GCA_038525605.1 Bacteroidota bacterium | reverse complement strand
CTGTTCCGCATATAATCTGTGGCGGTTTTACAAAAGAAGAAACGGAAAACGCCCTGATAGATTTGCACTTTCTGGGAATTGATAATGTCCTGGCAATCAGAGGGGATAATATGAAACCGGAAAATAAATTTGTTCCGGAAAAAGGAGGTAATAATTATGCAATTGAATTAGTAGGGCAGGTTTTGGAGATGAATAAAGGAATATATCAGGATCCGGAATTGGAAACCGCTCAATCAACAGATTTTTGCATCGGTGTAGCGGGTTACCCTGAGAAACATGCAGAATCACCCAATCTCAAAGCAGACATCAAACATCTTAAAAACAAAATTGAACTGGGAGCAGAATATATTGTGACGCAGATGTTTTTCGACAATCAGAAATATTTTGAGTTTGTTGAAGCTTGCCGTGATTCAGGAATTACTGTCCCGATTATTCCGGGGTTGAAACCTTTAACTACTAAAAAACAAGCTACTGTCTTACCGAGTATATTTCATATTGATATACCGGAGGACCTATATGAAGAAGTGGAAAAATGCAGTACCAATAAAGAGGTCCGGCAAGTAGGTATTGAATGGGGAATTCAGCAATCGAAGGAGCTAATCAAAAAGGGAGCACCTGTCATCCACTATTATTCGATGGGGAAATCAGACTCTGTCGAACAGATCGCAAAAGAGATATTTTAAAAAAAGAAAGAGGAAACAGAAATTATGTAGTCAATACAAATCAATCTGATATTCCTCTTTCAATAATCAAAACAAAAAGATTCACGAGGTTTGTGGTTAAACAGTGATTTAAGTGAAGTCATAAGGCGGTAACAACAATTGCCACCACCTTACGAAAATCACCACACTACTCACACTCACAAGTCTTTAATTGCTTAATACTTTTGATTAATAAGTTAATTACTTGGGCATTACCACACTATCGATGATGTGGATAACGCCGTTTGTACCCATTACATCTGTTTTGGTGATTTTGCTGTAGTTGCCATTAGAATCCTGCAACCAGATGCCTTTGTCGTTCTGAACGACTTTTAGCTTAGAACCATTTAAAGTAGTCAGATCAACTTTCCCTTTTCCTTTTTTCAAAGCTGCCACAACGTCGTTAGCTGCCAGTTTACCGCTCACTACGTGGTAAGTCAGGATAGAAGAAAGTTGTTTTTTATTTTCAGGCTTCAATAAAGATCCAAGCGTATTTGCATCGATTTTAGCAAAAGCGGAATTGGTTGGCGCGAATACTGTAAAAGGACCATCACCTTTCAAAGCACCTACAAGGTCGGCAGCTTTTAGAGCTGTCACAAGAGTAGAGAAATCATCAACAGAAACTGCTACATCTACTATGTCTTTTTTCTGAGCGAAAGAAGACTGACCGATAACTAATAAGATTAATGTTAAAATACTGATTATTGATTTTTTCATGATTTTCTTTTTATTCATTTTGTAATAATTCTTTTCTGAGCTCATCTTATATACACAGCGAATGTTTGTTTGGATGAGGGAAATGAAAAAAAAGTTGATTTTTTTCAAAATCTCCCAAAAAACGCGATTAAGCGGACTTTTTTCAAAAAATTTCTTAGATTACAGTAAATCCAGAGACAGTGAATTCAGAATCAGAAATAATCCAACAGCTACAAAGCAAAGATCAGCGGGCGCTATCTTTGGTTTATGATCGTTATTCTGGTGCTGTCTATGGAGTAATTCTAAGAATCTGTAAAGAAGAAGCACTCGCAAAGGATATTTTGCAGGAAGTGTTTATGAAAGTCTGGAATAAATCAGATCAATATAATGCTAAAAAAGGCAAGTTCTTTACATGGATATATCAAATTGCCAGAAATTCTACTCTAAATGCCATAAGAAACAGACCCGATCTCATCCAAAATGAAGATTTGACTGTATATAATAATAGAGAAGAAGAAACAACTGAAACATATCCTGAACTGAACGGATCTTTAAAATCACTTGATTCGCATCATCAGGAAGCAATTGAATTGGTATATTTCAAAGGCCTGACCCATAGAGAAGCCCACGAAGAAATGGGAGTACCTCTGGGAACTTTTAAATCTTATGTGAAACAGGCCCTTAGAAATCTGAGAGAGAAATATCAAAATGAGATCATCGTTTTGATAAGTGTAGTTATAGAATTGATAGTAGAATGAAAAAAAATGAGGTCATAGAACAAGGTTTGATAGAGCAATATGTGCTTGGAGAACTTTCTGATCCTCAGAGAGGGGAATTGGAATCATTATTAAATCAGGATCACGATCTAAGTGAATACCTGGAACAAGTAGAGCAAGGTTTGGAGAAGCTTGCAATGGAAAATGCCATTGCTCCACCAGCCATTGTTAAAACTAATCTATTATCGGAAGTATCTAAAAGCATTTCCGAAGAAGAGAAAATTATTCAGTTACCTCAAAACGGGAAATCCTTTAACTGGCCAGCGGCAATTGCAGCAAGTATATCGGTCATTTTGATGGTATCGACTTTCCTGTTTTATAACAATTGGAAGGAAAGCCAAATTGAAGTTTTGTCGCTTCAGAACGATCTCAACAGAGCTCAGTTAAACCTGCTGCAAGCTAATGTCAATGCTCAAAAGATTGACAAGTGGTACCAGGCGGTCAATGATCCTAATGCCAATAAGCTACTATTGAAAGGAAATCAGCTTTCACCACAGTCCGTGGCAGTTACTTATATCAACCACGACGAGCAGTCAGTATTTGTGAATGCCAAAGGACTTCCAAAATTGGCCGATGATCAGACTTACCAGATGTGGGCAGATGTAGAAGGTGTCATGGTGAATATGGGAGTTATCCCATCCGGAACTGATATGATTGCATTAAAATATATCGATCATGCAGAATCAGTCAATCTTACCATAGAGCCGGAAGGCGGTAGCGATCACCCAACGGTTGAAAAACTGATTGCCAACATTTATCTGTAATTTATTTGGATCAATTTTTACCTCATTCAGAAACCTGACAATATCTCATTATGATCAGGAAAATAGTGTTTTTCTTTTTTTCATCACTGTTGATTTTAATTGCTGCAATACTCTTTCAGTCAGTAGATCCCGAACAGGAAAAACCTGCTATTTCCATTTACCAGTTTCCTGATAGTTTATCAAAATACAGTTACGACCTTGATAGCCTGAAAGCGTTAGTAGGCGAGACGAAAGGCCTGCCCGCCGGATTTGAGGAAGCGGCGTTAATAGCCTTTTCTGCCTATCCAGAGTTGAAGGATGTCAGAATTGATATGGTGCTTACAGAATCAGGTGCTCCTATGGAGTCTAATTTTGATATCATTACCTTATTTGGTTCAGGGGAAAATCGGGTTTATAAAATCCTGCTGAACAATGCACCAAAGACTAATTTTGACCCTATTTTGTTAAGATCGCTTCCGTTTGATGCGCAGGTAGGTATTTTAGCACATGAGCTGGGTCACGTCGCATATTATCATAAATTGAATACTTTACAGATTGCAAAGTGGGGAATTAGCTACCTGTTAGATGATGAGTTCAGAGCTATTCATGAACGCTCGACAGATATGATGACTATTTATCATGGATTAGGCAGTCAGATATATCAGTATGCGTGGTATGTGAGGAATGATCCGTCCTGTCGGTCGATGTATGAAAAGTTTGGTGCAGAATTTATCGATAAATATTATCTGACTGACGGGGAGATAAAGTTTGCCATCGCTAATTTAGAATAAACTAAAATGGCTTTGACTTGCAGATAGTAAACTACCTTTTGGATAATTATCACTATCTTACAATACAAAATCATTTAGCCGCTGAAATTGAATAAAGCCAAAAAAGAATATTCATCCATATTTCTACAGTTATTGTTGATCGCTGGATTGGTGCTGGTGTGGTACGGGTTTGATGTTCATTGGATTATGTTGATATTGATTTTCATCTTGACACTGTCAATCAAATCGCTATATAAGTTCAGGGATACTTTGAATGTTAAGTCAGAGCTAAGTGACACTAAAGAGATCTTTGAAACTTATGACTATGTAAATTTGCTAAACCTACTCTTTTTAACTCCTTTTTTCTTTTTTGATGAAATTGATAGTCAGGAGAGTTTTAGCAATCGGCAAGTCTTAATTTCTGTTACTCTTACGTTGATTATAACAATTATTCAGCTGAGGATTCATTTGAAATCCTATTATTATATCGACGAAGGAGGGATCCACGATTTAGACGGAACCCTTCTGGTAGATTCTGACAAAATTGATCAAATAGAATTTAACAAGTGGGAGATTATCTTTCACACAAACAGTAAACGGAATGATTTGATGATCAAAAGATATCGTTTAGCATCTCCTGATTGGCAAAAAATACAAACTGTTGTGAGACAAAAACTACGTCCTAATGTGGATTTAGAAGCAACTAAATGACAGTCATTTGTCACGAAAGTAAAGATGTCGCTACTAGTATTAAACACCTATTCAAATAAAATTATATGATTTCGCGCATATTAAAATCAACTATTACCATCTTCTTTTTAACCTGTTTCTGTACATCGTGCGAATTTGGAGACATGATGAAAGATCAGTTAGCATTATTGAATAATTTCAACAAAGAGTTCGGAGGTCAGTGGACAATGCAAGTGGGTGGCAACCATTACGAAATAGAGGCGGTTAATTCACCAAGAATATTAGGAAACCCTGATAGTATAAATCTCTACGTTGCTGTTATTAGTACGAGAATTACCAAGGAAATACCAAACTTTAAACCATGGCTGGTTTTAAATGTTACCAAAGAAACGAAAGCTGGGTTACTAACTTCCTCAACTTCTGTTGAATATACTTTTAACCTTGATTACATTAAGTTATTTGAAGATAAGCCATTAAAAGAGCTATCGAGCTATGTAATTGCAGGAATAGCGGTAATAAAAGCTTTAGATGAAGATCCTGATTCCGCTACAATATTAAAAATGTCTTTAGATTCACTTGGCTTTAGGAAAGACTATCTTGAATTAATCGATTTTGTTATTAGAAAAGAAAAAGGATTAGTGACAGACATAGGTCAATTTGCTGCAAACTTGTCCGGCGAAGAAAAAAATAAAATTTTACACGTGGGAGCGATTTCCTACATGATCAAATCTGATCTGGTGTCAGCGCTTAAATTTATCAGACCTGCTTCTATACAGGACCCGAAAAACACTTATTATCAGATGAAGTACGGAGAGTATTGTTTCAGGGAAAAAGTATATACAGAAGCGGCCTCTCTGTTCACTAACGTTATTAAGCAAGATCCTGAAAACCTGAGAGCATGGCATTCAAGAGCCTGGTCAAATTTTAAAATGGGGAAAGAAGCTGAAGGTTGCGAAGATATCAATCAAATGTACGTGATAAAACCAGAGGTAAATATGCCGGATAGTACAAAAGTGATTTGTCAGATAAATTAAATTATAATGATCTGTAAAAACTGTAAAACTAATGTAGCAGAGGGGATTTTGACTTGTG
>JBCBHL010000449.1:0-5490 GCA_038525605.1 Bacteroidota bacterium | reverse complement strand
TCTCATTAAAAATCCGTGATCATGAGCTGATCGAATAGTAACGCACCAAAGTTTTCAGCTATTTCGGTTAGCTGACTATCATTTTGAGTGTTCCAATAGACATCAATTTCTTTACCTTGCCTTTGCAACTCGGTCAGGATATTAATAATCTTGAGGAGCTTTCCCAGGCCTTTGGTATTGACCTTACTGAGATTGATATATACACTCAGGTGCTCCCGGTCCAGCAGTAATTTCTTTATTTCTGGCAGGGTTACATTTACCTGTTGCTGGCATGACGAACTAGAAAGGTTCCCTTTGATCATTAATAGCCCAAGTTGCTTTGAAAGGTTGATACAAAAATCTTCTTTGTTGAGCTGACACATTCTGCTGTCATAGTTCGAATAGGCAGAATTTTCATTAAATCTAAATTGTAATAGTTTCATATCTTTTTTTATTGTAAAATTGATGATATGAGCCGGCAAATATGAAGGGGATATGCTGATTATTGGGATTACGTATATTGCGCAATCCTCTCTTAAACTCCGGGAAAAGAGGTCAGTTATTCCGGAAAGCATTAAAACCATTGATTTGTTACAGAATAAATAGAATTACCTATCTGTAGGTATTGTCATTCTTTTAGCTTTTCTATAGATTCATAAACAGATAAAGATTATCAATAGCTTTTAATCATTAGTCCTTTAAGTTGAGAATGATTGAAAACAGATGTACGCGTTAGTTCATCCGAATTACAGACAAACCGGCATCAAACTTTAGAGTGTTTTTAAAAAAGCTTACATTGTAAAATATTGGTTCATATACATTTGATCACATCATGGAGGAATTTGATATATTAGAATTCTTAAGTAGTAAATTCATTATTGCCGTTTACGGAACAACATTTGGATTGCTTTTGCCTTTTGTCTTTAATGATTATGTGAGACCTTTTTTATCTTCTGTCAGATCAATTCGTGCAAGATTGCAGGAGGGTAAGCCGATCGGTAAAAGAGAGGAGAATAGGATCAAAAAGTTTGCAAAGCAACGACTGCAGGAGTGGATCTCAAAACTGAAACCGTCAATTTCCAATGAAGGAAGTTATGATGAAGTTGATCATTTTGTATTGATGAAATATGAAGATGAGTACAAAACAACTAATTGCTCTTCTGCTGATGATCATATCTACATAGACTCTACCATATTTGTTGACAAAAACCTTCATGAAATCAATGCAAATTATTTAGTTGATAATCTGGAAAAGTATTTTCAACAAATTGACTCTGTAGATAAAATATCAAAGAAGCTTTTTAATATCGAAGGTGTTTGTCCGGAACTCATTGTCTGGTTAAGAATACCTCAGTTTATCACAAAATCAAAGCAGTCTTTGGATGAGCTGTTCATTAAATCAGCGGCAGTTACCAAGACGTGGTTTCCAAATTCGACACTGAAGATAGAACTCTACATTCCAAAAATTATCTTAAAACAATATGCTGATCCGGGGCTGTCAAAAATTGCTGATTATGAGGTTTTTAAAAAGTATGAGGGGTTCAACTTTCAATTTGAATCTGCAAAGATTACTTACCTTAAAGACCTTGCCCTTGCAACACTAACAAAGAAAACCGTTTTCGGAAAGCTTGACTTAGATGCGAACAGGAGAATCCCAGGTGAATTGATTCAGGCGAAGATTCCCGACGTTAGATCATCGATGTTTGCCTCATTTCAGTTGATAAAAGTTACAGGACAACCGGGTTCGGGAAAAACTGAAATCCTCAATTACCTCATTGAGCATGAGATAACAGATAGCGCTAAAATCATTACAGTTTGTTTCAATTCTCCGGATGAAATTGCCCAGCTAAATGAATATTTTGGGAAGTACGAGTCATTTGTAAATTACCTGACTGAGATTATTGATTTGGATCAGCTATTTGACTTTCCGGAAAGTGATGTAAAAATTGTCAGGGGTGTTTTAAACGAAATACTGAAACGAAAATTAGTTTCAATTCTCATCGTGATCGATAATTTAGAGTATTCTGAGACACTGGTGGAAGATGTCAATAAACTTTTAGCCTCAGATAAATTTAGTAATGTTAAGTTTCTACTGGCAGCCAGATACCTTAAAAATTCGGGTGAATCTAATAGCAAATTATTGTCAATTGAAAGTGAGGTTTGGTCTTATGATGAGTCTTTAAAAATTATCAGCCATTGGAACGGAAGTCCTGATATGATTATCAATAAACCATGGTTAAAGGCGAATCGATCATTTTCAACGTACTTTCTTAGAATTATTTCAACGACCGACAAAGACATTGAACCAGATGAACTGGTAAGAAAAGAGATCAATTCCATTTTAGCGCCTGTGCTAAACTCAGTTGAATCCACGGAATACAGTGCTGAAGAACAGATTCTGAAAATTAAAGAGCTAATTAAAGATCAGAAATTAAAGGAGGAGTCGATTACTGAGATTTTTGAAGAAAAGAGGAATCTTGATCTGGTCAAAGTATTTGGGAACATTACCTGGAGTAGAATTTACAATACGAATAAAGATGGTGATGAGCATGGTTTAAGAAGCAACATCATACCGGAAAGAATTATCAACTGGTCAAATAATTTAATTCCAGATGTAAAGACGGCGGAAACTCTCATAAAAGCATGCAAGAATTCAGGAGTGATCAAAGACTATAATATTTCAGATAAGCTCATCCAGGACGGAACTGCAGCCATTACGTTGCAGGAAGACTCTATTCGAAACTACTTATTGCTAGAAAGCAGTGGTGAAAATAATTCTGAAAAATTAAATGAAATAGAAGGAGTCATTCATGATTTGATAACTTCCCTGGCAAAGAAAAATTCTTTGGAAATTTTTAAAATCAGTTTTAGAACTGATCACCTGCTTGTCGTCATCAATTCAATTATCAACTCTAAAAGAAACAAAGAGATATTAGTTGAACTATTGTCAGTTGATTACATCAATTATTTGTCAAGAAAACCAAAGAACATAGAGCAGGTTGCATTTAACCTCATTCAATCTTTTGATAAACACGAATTAACCACGGCGGATAAGATCATTCTTGGGCTCTGCCTCAGTAGGATCATCGATGAAGATACAAATCTCAAAGCTTATTTTGATGAATTAAAGGCTAATGGACAAAAAAGGGATTTGATATTCTGCGTTTATTCTCAAATCCTAATGGATGATTTAGAGGTATTTGAACTGGCAGGCAATGTAAAGGAAAGAGCAATTCTATTTGATTATTGCTGTAGAACATGGTCCGGATCTCCGGGCATTGAGCTATTCATGAGAATCCTCTCTCCTGATATGGAAGCAGAAGCCCAAGATTTAATAGCTAGTTTCCTCACATGGATTAAAAGGCATGATATACAATTGGCTTACAGCATTTGTGACAATATTTTAGTGCTTATACCAGATAAACAGGAGGTTGAGAAAAAAATATTGACAGAACTACTGGTAGGAGTCTTTGAATTTCTGTTCAGGGATGCACAAGAAATTAAAAATGAGTATTCTTTGTCAATAAAACTGCGTGAGTGGTCTATCATCATTAAGAAATTGTTTTTCAAAAGGCAGCTTGAATCTTCGGAGTTGATGAAAATGCTGGCTTATGGATTTAATAAGGAATTGTGCGATTTTAATGGAGAATACAGAGTGATTGCCGATAAGAAAGACAATAAAATTTATGCGATACCTAAGAGGCAATTTAGAAAAGCAGGTATTCAATCAATTTTTGAAAATTTTCAAGATACTACGTATTTTGATTTGCCTTCCAGCAAGTTGCTTTCATATGTTTATGTAAAAAAAGACGGGAAGGAGTTAGTTAATGACTACCTAAAATTGAAAAATATCCCTTACGTACCTTTTCCGAAAATTTATCCAAATGAGCACAAATATTTTGAAGGGAAAGAGGTGAAAAGCATGACCAGTACAGATATTAATTCAACAAAATTTGGATGGAGGCCGGTTTTCTTTATTTAATCCTGTGAGGGAGGTTGTAAGGATGAAATAGTCTCTGATTTAAGTGAAAGTGAAGTAGCCCAGAGGTCATTGCTGAACCTCTGAACTACTGTCCTGAAAATCAATCAAGCCTAATATTCAGTTACTTTGAATTCAGTTCTTCAATTTCTTTGATGCTTGTCTTTAGAGCATGTCACACCGTTACTACATTCATTTACCAGCTTTTCTTCACCATAGCCTTTGGCTACTATTCTACTGGCACTAATGCCCTGCTTGATGATGTAGGCAATAGCTGAATTCAATGAATTTATCAAGTTTGAGAGCAGACCTTTTTTCTTAAAAGAAAATGAGGTTTTCAATAATGCCGTGGTTTTCGACCAGGAGACAGGACTTTTCCACCCCCGCATTGTCTACCATCGATACAGTAAAGCTGAGGACAGTAATACAACATCCTTATTTTCTACCGATCCTTTCTAAGTTAAGAATGTCAATTGGTTTTTACCTTGCTGTTCTCAAGAGGTCAATCGCTGACAACAATAAGTTGATCAGAGATCTGGAAAAAAGCTTGAAAAAGTAAATGATAGACACACTACTTCGCAGCTTTCTCTATTATTCGAAAATCCTTTATTAGAAGTAGCTTTATTTATTCGAGTATAATGATACTTCCTTATCTACTTAATCTGTCATTCCAGCTGAAATCGGAGATTGATACTGTGAGATAGGGACAAAACATTGAAAACAGGTAGATCGGATTTCTCAGGATTATTAACCTCTAGTTAACGATTTATAAAGCATAATTGAAAAAGTTGCATTTTAAAGCCTCGCGTGATTTAAGCAATCGTGACAAACTAAGTTCGATAAACGCGAAAGCAAAATGACCGGGCTGGCGCATGCGCCAGCCCGGTCATTTTGCTATTATTTCAAACGAAAAATTATGAAATTAACTCAATCCTGATCACCACTGATGATCCTGATCTCTGTCCTTCTGTTTGACTGATGCTTCACCTCATCACAATTGCCGCCGCAATCAACGAAAAGAGATTTTTCACCATAACTATCGACGCTGATTCTATCCAACGCTATTCCATTTTTTATGAGGTAGGCTCTGGCAGACTTAGCCCTGTTTTTCGCTAATACGTCATTGTAAGCATTTGTACCTCGAATATCTGTGTGAGAGCTGAGCTCTATTTTCATTTCAGGATATTGTTTTAACAGACCAACCACGTGATCTAATTCTTTAGAGGCATCTTCTCGAATATTGTACTTGTCAAAATCGTAATAGATGTTTCTATATTCATAAATTTTTCCAATTTCAATGTTGTCGTTGGTGAAATTATCTTTTAGTTCTTCGAGTCCTCCGTCAAATTCTTCAGGCTGATTGCCAACGGCAAATACTTGCGTATTGATGTTGTTGTTCTTCACAATAATCACATCTTTGATAATCTTTTCTTCTTCTTCAACAGGAGACAGCGGCAGCTTAACAACATAGGTCTCTTTTAATTCGGCAGGTAGATCGGTGGTTTTCAATACTTTCATAATGCTACCAAATC
>JBCBHL010000448.1:0-5490 GCA_038525605.1 Bacteroidota bacterium | reverse complement strand
TATCAGTTGTCAACTCGCTGATGTTTTTCATCTGCCTGTTATTTTGAAACAGCTCTTCTTTGGTGTCTTTTAAGTCGAAAGATGCCAGACTGAACATCATTTCCATTTTGTCAAAACTATTGCGAATGTATCTGCTATTGAGACGTTTTCTCCGGGGACCTTTTGGATTTTCATCGTAGAAATTTCCGGCAAACAGTTCAAACTTCAGATATCGATCGTTGTAGACAGTATACATAATGGCCGAATCAGCAATGATTACTGTCTTATTCCCGGATTTTACAGGCTGTGAATGATCGTAGATAATAACATCTTTCAGGGTGCGATTATCGGGGAACTTTTCCTTTGCTTTGATACTATAACCATCAATGCCGTTATAAAATTGTCCCGCCCGAATATCTAATGCAGGTTTTTTGTTTTTGATATCATACAGAAGGCTGTAGGCTTTTAAGTTAGCAGCGGGTACCACATGATTATTGAAAAAGAAGGTTCCAACAGTTAAAAACGAAACGAAAACTCCAATAGGGGTGAGGGCTCTTATTAACGAGATTCCTGCACTTTTGATCGCTGTTAGCTCAAAGTGTTCTCCCAGGTTTCCGAATGTCATCAAGGAAGAAAGCAGAACGCCGAGAGGAATAGCTACAGGCATCATATTAACACTGAAATACATGATCAATTCAGCGAAAACCTCGGGTCCAAGGTCTTTACCAACGAAATCATCGAAATATTTCAACATGTACTGTGTGAGCAGTATGAATGTTGATACGAATGTCGTTAGAATAAACGGTCCAATGAAGGATTTTAATATCAGTATATCAAGTTTCTTCATATCTCTTTGCGAACGCAAAACTAAATGATATCGTATGATAATCGGTATATTTTCACTGAAAAGTAATTGTGTCATCCTTTTGACATCTTTTTTGGTTTGATAGTTGAATAGATAGGCATTAAATCACTTAATTTATTTGCGTTGTATATTTCTGATGTCTTTACTCTTTGGTTTTCTTATAGCTTCCTGAATTTCTTTACGTTCTGTTGATAGATGATAGGGATGTTTGGAAAGAATATTAAGCTTTAATTGCTGATATCTTTGCTCCATCAGCAAGTTGAGGGAATCAATTCCTGATGAGAGTTCCTCCATGTTTTTCATTTTTCCATTGTTTTGGAAAATACCAACATCGGACTCCCTGAAATCGAATGATGCGAGGCTGAACATCATTTCCATTTGATCAAAGTTGCTTCTCACATATTGACTATTGAGATCTTGAGAGACTTTTCCTTTGCGTTGTTCTTTGTAATAGTTGCCTTTGTATAATTCCAGTTTCAGATATCTGTCATTATAAACGGTATGCATAATTGCTGAATCCGCAACGATTACTGTCAGGTTTCCTGTGTTTCTATAATTACTTTTTTCAGCAGTATGATCATAGATGATCACATCTTTGAGTGTTCTGTTATCAGGGTACTTTTCTTTTGCTTTTATACTATATCCTTCAATGCCATTGTAAAACTGTCCTGCTCGGATATCCAGTGCTGGTTTTTGATTTTTAATGTCGTAAAGCAGTGTGTAGGCTTTTAGGTTTGCAGCCGGTACTACGTTGTTTATAAAGAAAAACACTCCAACAGCCACCAAAGAAACAAATATTCCGATGGGCATGAGCACTCTTATCAGGGAAATTCCGGCACTTTTGATGGCGGTTAATTCAAAATGTTCACCAAGTTTGCCAAAAGTCATTAGGGAGGAGAGCAGGATAGCAAGGGGAATTGCATCAGGCATGATATTGATGCTAAAATAGAGGATTAGTTCAGCGAATACAGAAGGTTCCAGGTCTTTTCCGACGAAATCGTCGAAGTATTTTAACATGTATTGTGTCAACAGGATAAATGTTGCCACAAAAGTGGTGAGTATAAATGGCCCGATGAAGGATTTTAAAATGAGCAGGTCAAGTCTCTTCATATGATTGTGCGAACGCAGAATCACATGTTTTCGTATGCTTAACCGCCTACTATTTCTTTGAGGTCATGTACCAGAGAGTCCCATAGTTCCGCAGCTTCGTCTTCATCCATATCGGAATAATCCGTTACCTGTAAATAAACAGACCCGGTTAACTCATTTTTATCGAGCTTAAACTCTACGTAGTTGGGGTCTTCTTCTTCACTAACGAATTTGAATTTCACCTGTTCATTGAGTCTGCTGGTAGCAATTTTAGCCTGGCTTTCCTGTCCGTCCCATAGGAAAACAAAAGACTTATCGGGTTTTATATTGACATCATCAGCAAACCACTGAGATAATCCTGAGGCAGAATTGAGGTAGGGATAAAGCATTTTTTTAGATGCATTGAACTCGAATTCTCCAACGTATTTTACTTTACTCATACCGAAAAAGTTAGTTCTGTAAAAAATTATGTGTAGACAATATATGATAAAATTTGAATTGTCACAGCATTATGTATAAACTTTAACGAATAAGTAAGGAGAAAGTATGTGGAGTTTGATGGGTGGTTGCCGTAGCAAAATGTTCACATTAGATTTTTCAAAATAAGAGCCATCAAGTTTTAAACCAATATCAATCAATATAAAATGGTGTTGCTATTCAGTTCCTAGGACCATAGTCCAGTATCGTCCGTCATCAGACCTGGCAATCCCTATTTCTGTGGCTCTTTCATTCATTATATTATTACAATGTCCAGTACTTTTAAGCCATCCGTTCATTACGGCTTCTTCACTTGAATAGCCGATTGCAATATTTTCTCCAACAGGGTTTCCGGTATATCCTGCATCTTTAGCTCTTTCGTCAAATTTTGAGCCATCAAGGCCTGTATGAGAGAAATAGTCATTGGTCTCCATGTCATTGCTATGGTCTAATGCAGCTTTTGCCATTGCATCGTTCCAATTAAGTTGATCAACGGATGGCTTATTGGAGTTACCGCATCTAACGCCCGATGCTCTTGCCTCATTGACCAGGTTTAGAATTTGCGATTGATTGAGGTTTAAACCGCTATTGATTTCAGGATTATCCTCCTCATCAGAACAACTGATCGTCAGTAGTATTAAACAAATGCACTTTAACACGTTGCATGAAATCTTTTTAATCATTGTTCTGTTCATTTTCAATATGCAAAGATGCCTTCAATTACAATGACAAACAAAGAAATTCGATTGTAAAGAGAGTAATGTAAACCTGGCTTGTCCGGGGTTGAAATGGATACCTAAATATTATTTTTAAAACCAATTAGGTTTTATCAGTCTTTTCTTTTGACTGCTCTTTTATACAAATTCTCGATTTCTGTCAGCAAATACTCGGTATATTCCCGCGTATTCTACCGCGCCGGGATTTTAATCATTCTACTTATTGAAATTCGAATATTTAACGCTAAGAATTAAAATATCATGAAAAGTAAAAAAGTAAGATTAGAAGAATTGAAAGTAAAAAGTTTTGTTGTTGAGCATGTTGATCATATTAAAGGAGGTTTAGCAGGTGGCAGAACTTACTTGCCAGAGCTTTGTCCGACTGAAGATGGAATCGTATGCTCCGGAGTATTGGTATGTGAAGAAAAAGAAAAGAGAAGGGAAGAAAGACACAGAGCTGTTTAATCCGGATTACTCAGGAATTAGATATAAGGCATTGCGTTAGGAAAGTAAACGCAATGCTTTTTTATTGGTACCTAAATTGGATGAGCTTGATGATCTTTATCGTGTTTGGCAGAATACCATGCGTAAACAAAATGATAATTGATCAAGTAAAATTTTCGTAAGGATAAGTACAGTTTGATAGTACATAGCAGCAATTAAAAAGTTATTTTAAATTTGATAATCAGCTAAAAATTAACGTTTTACACTTTTTTGATTGGTTTCTGCTTTTCGATAGTTTGAGTTTGAGATCGAGAAACGAGGTATTCCTTCTCTGAATATCTGCTTCATCCTGTTTTTGATGTTGCTAGTAGCACCAATATAGATTCTATCGTACTTGGCTGAATACAGTGCGTACACAAAATGATAATTCATATCTGACAGTTGTTTTAAAATAAAAAAACCTGACGTTATTGTCAGGGCATTTGTAGCAGCGAGAAGTGACGAATTCTCGAACTTTTTGGAGAGGGATTTGGGAATGGTTTCTGATATTTTTGAAAAGATTAACTTAGAAAGAGAAACTGAGGTTTGAGTCGTATGATTTAGTCTGTTTTCCTTTGAATGCCTAATTAGCAACTTTCATTTATCTGACAGAATCATCAACATTTGCCTGTAAATTTTTTACCATTAGGTGATTATGACTTTCCTTTATTTATTCCTTTTGGAAATTTTCTGTAACTCCTCAATGTCTGCCAGGTCGCGTTTTCGATTTGAGGCTCGTTTGGCTTTTATCAGGTATTCTTTGCTGATTACCTTAATTTTCAAATCATCAATCTCAGTAATTACTATGTGTTTTTGAGCATCTTCAAACTCAATGCCTTTACAATAAGTCATAATGTCTATTTGAATTGGGGATATGCCGAAAGTAAAAACATCAAATTCATCATTATTTATAAAGCTTTCGACATCTTCCATTTCGCCCATAAACATGCCAAAATCTTGATGAACTAATTTCATTTTGCGATGGTTCTCCAGGGTAGGATTTACAAATAAATCCATATATCCAGTAGATCTTCTGTAACCGTAGATGTTTACAGCCATACCACCAACGAGCATATATTCAACCTCATACTGATTAAGAAGTTCAATATACTCCTGAAAATCTTGATTGAATATGTCAGCCATTTCTTTTAGAAGCTTTAATGGCGTTTTTATCAAATTTAAGTTGGCTTATATCAATATTATGGTTTTTACAGTATAACCTCAGCGATTCTTTTAGTCTTTCTGCTGCGGTCTTTTCAAAAGCCCAAAAATATATGTCTTGCTCGTCCTTTTTTTTAACTTTACCTGCATAAGTTGGTTTTCGTACCATTTTCATGTGAGATTGTCTAAATATTGAAACGAGAATAGATAAGTAGGGTAAAAATAAACAAAAAAGAGGCTGTCTCAAAAGGTCTAGGGTATTCGGGTACCTATCTGAGAATTTACTCATATAAGAAAACCTTATACCTATTCAAAATGCTTCTGACAACCTCTTCTATTCGTAGTAGCGAGAACGAGAGTTTTCATGTCATGGACCAACTCGTGTCCGCCAGCTGGCGGATATGAATCCGACTACATATATTTTATGGAAAATATGTTTTTGATAAATAGTCTGCCTCTTGCAGAATTCAATTGTTTTTCTCTAATGTAGGTCTCTTTCTTTGACGAACACTTTTCCAAATAAACTAGCTTCCATGGCCTGAATTTAGAGGTGTAACCTTTAGTAGAGTAGTAGTAATGGCTTTTAAGCCTGCTTTTGATGTTGCTAGTTGCACCAATATATATTCTATCGTGTTTGACTGAATACAGTGCGTACACAAAATGGGATCAGTCCAAAACTCTGTGGAGTATATAGTTAAAATACAACTTTTAAGATTTACA
>JBCBHL010000447.1:0-5560 GCA_038525605.1 Bacteroidota bacterium | reverse complement strand
GAAAATCTCAGTAAACCAAAGTGTGCTTAGCAATGGCTGCAGCGCAATTAGTAGCAAAATGGCGAGAAGCAGTGCACAAAATGAAGTGAGAACGGATTCCGTTAAAAACTGAGTTCTCAGGTTTTTTCTGGATGCACCATTGACTTTTCTGACGCCTATTTCCTTCGTTCTGGAAGTGATTCGGGCTATTGAGAGATTTGCATAATTCAGACAAGCAGATAAAATGATAATCAGGGCAAGCGCAATTAAAACATAATATGCCTGAATGGGTAAACTAAGTGAAATTGGATTGCCTGTAAAATCACCGGGTGAGATCTCCGTCAATGCCTGCGGAATTAACTCCAGCTGACTAAAGTTTTCATTTTCACTGTAATTGACTGATATGACATCTGTCAAAGCAGAATTGAGCTGAGAGATATTGGCAGATTTCTGAAGTAACAGATAAGTATATCCATTTGAGTATCTGTACCAATTCTGTGAATCGTCTTTGAGCAGTTTCTGCTGATATAGATTATCCAGAGACTTGCTGGAAACCAAAACATCAAATTTGATGTGTGATTTATACTGGCTATCATCGATAACTCCTGTTACAACATAAGAACCAAAATCTTTAGGCGTTCCTTCCTTCATACTTCCCAGGTCTATTTTGATAATGCCCAGACCTCTGTCAGTCAGTTGGATGGTCTTGCCAATTGCTTCAGCATCATTGAAAAGACGATAGGCAACATTTTTAGTCAGCACGATGCTGTTTGGCGAGTTCAGTGCACTCTTTGAATTTCCTGCAGTCAATTGGAAATCGAATACTTCAAAGAAGTTTTCATCAGCAAAGAAGCCTCTGACTTCCGTGTTTTCTCTTGATTGACCATCAGCATAGATTGCGTCACCACCTACTTTCGGAAGCAGGGTGGTAGCGTTTTCAACAAAGGGATAGTTTTTCGTCAGATAATCGCCAAGTGGCAAAGGACTTGAAGCATTGTTAGGGCCGGACCCGTCCCGTGAAGTTAGTATTCTGAATATCCTGTTTTTGTTGTCGTGGAATTGATCATAGCCCGTCTGATCTGCCAGTAAAAGAATGATCGCCAGAGAAACTGTCATGGCTAATGCCAGTCCAAATATGTTGATAAATGAAAATGTTCTGTGTTTCAGGATATTCCGTATCCCGATTTTAATATAATTTTTAAACATACCGTAATTATTGAGTTTGAGTGAACCTTGTAATGGCCTGACAATGTCTGGCCTGAGTAATTGTAAAATGTCTATGATAAAGCGTATGTCCGCCATCCGTTTTCCTTTCTTTTCGACCCTTTCGTCGTATAACTCCATCAAGTCGCCCTCAATAGGAGTCACGATATCCGGATGACAAAACCATCGGAAGAATTTAAGAAAAAGGCGTGGCGGATTCTGCTGTTTATTCATCCCTGATGCATTTAACCGGATCTACATCAGCTGCGCTCCATGTCTGATAGCCAACTGTAAAACAGGCAATCAGCAATGCTGCAGATGCACCAATAAAGAAGTAGCTCCATCCTAAAGAGATGCGATAGGCAAAGTTATCGAGCCAACCGCCTAATATCTGATGGGCTACCGGGATGGCGATAACAATGGCTACTACCACCATTTTGGTAAAGCTGCTGGTGAGCATTAGCACAATCCTGAAGCTTCCGGCACCCAGTATCTTTCTGATACCAATTTCCTTGATTCTTCTCTCCGTGCTAAATGTGGCCAGCCCAAAAAGACCAAGGCAGGAGATGAGTACAGCTATCAATGCAAAGTATTTCGACAGCCCCGCCACCTTCATTTCAGAGTTATACAGCTGATCGTATTCATTGTTTAAAAACCTGAAATTGAATGCCAGTGCCGGATTGTACTTTTTATAGATCTTCTCAATACTTGCAACAGATTGCTTTTCATTACCCGCTTTTATTTTCACTACAATGGAATTTGCATCACCCGGTTGATAGATCAGGAACATGGGTTTTATCTCATTGTGTAATGATTGGTAGTGAAAGTCTTCAACAATTCCGATTATTTCCCGATTGCCTCTGATATTGACTACAGTGCCGATGGGGTTTTCAAGTCCCATTCGCTTGATGGCAGTTTCATTGAGAATAATTTTTTGACCCTCATTACTGAACTCTCTGGAGAATGCCCTGCCTTCCTTGAGCTTTATTCCCATCGTTTTGATATAGTCATATCCCACAGGGGCAAAAGTAAATTGCATAGGAGGGCGTTCTTTACTGCCATAACCCCCACCGGAGTTATCAAAGCTTACAGGGCTGCCTTCCAGAATGGTAGCGTTTAAAACACCTGGGGTATTGCGTACTTCTGCCATAAACGGGTCGATGTTTCTAACAAGCTTTCCTTCTTTCTCAATCAGTAAGATATTGTCCATTTCAAAACCCAGATTCTTTGATTGGATATAATCTATTTGTTGACCAATCACTAACACTGATATAATGAGCACTGTGGAAATGCAAAACTGAAATATGATTAATCCTTTTCTGACAATGATTTCACTAAAAGAGGTTTTCAGTCTTGTTTTTAAAGCTTCAATAATCTTGAGTCCCGAAAGGAAAACCGAGGGATAACTTCCCGATAATAGTCCAACCGTAACTATGAATAATAGCGCATATTGAATAAAATTCAGATCAATTTTCAAAGTAAGGCTTTTGTCCGTCAGGGCATTGAAATAGGGTAGTGCCAGGAATACGATGACTATTGCGACTAAGGAAGATATGAATGTTAAAAGAATCGATTCGCTCAGATATTGAAAAATGAGATTCGATTTGCTGGCACCCATCACTTTCTTTATGCCAAGTTCTTTTGTTCTGCGCGAAGCAAGTGCTGTAGATAAATTGATAAAGTTGATGCAGGCAATCAGCAAAATGATGCAGGCAATGATGGAAAATAAGTGGACGTATTGAATCCTGCCACCGGCATTCTGACCGTTTTCATATCGATTGTATAAGTACCTGTCGGAATATTTTTGAACAAACATGGCGGCATGTCCTTCCATTTGATATTTGATGTAGTTTTCCCCCATTTTAGATCGATAGAATTTGTCCAGCTTTTCCTGCAGAAGTGGTAAGTTCACCTGATCTTTCAGTACCACATACACATTGGAGCTATTGCTGTCCCAGTGAGTATCGCCTTGGTCTCTGTTGGCAAGAAAAAGCTCATCGGTTAAAAGAAAGTCGAACTCCTCGGAAGTATTGACACCCTCCAGATCGAAAACACCAGTAATCAGATAATTTCCTTCATATTCTACGTCTCCATCGGTATTATCAAGCAGATGAATAGATTGTCCGATGACATTATCAGATGTACCCAGAAGTCTTTCTGCTAACGATTTTGAAATGACTATAGAGCTTTTACCCTGCAAAACTGAATTGGGATCTCCGGATAATAGTGGATAAGAGAAGACATTGAAGAAGTCTTTTCCGGCATGTTTCCCGACCGTTTTTATTTTACTTCCCTCATAGGTCAAAATAGCAGATGAGATATCCTCCATCAGAATCGTTGCTGTGGCAATTTCCGATATTTCTTCTCTTAAAGCAGGAACCAGCAAATCAGAGTTGCTTTCTGCAGTTGCTATGCTTTGATCTGAAAGTTTGATATTTCTGAGTACCTGATACAATGACTGATCATTTTCATGAAAGTGGTCTTTACTGACTTCATCGCTAACCCAGAGATAGATTAATAAAAACGTTGCTATCCCGGTAGATAGGCCGACCAGATTGATCAGAAAGGAACTTTTATACCTTCTGAAATTTCTTAATGTGAGTATAATGTTGTGCTTAAACATATCGTAATAATTTATTTTGAGTGAACCTTCCATTGGCCTGAGAATGCCAGGCCGGAGCAATTGTATGACGTCAATTATAAATCGCAGGTCTGCAATTCGTTTCCCGTTTTTTTCAACCCGTTCATCGTATAATTCCATCAAATCTCCTTCTATGGGTGTTAGGATGTCCGGATGACAAAACCACCGGAAGATTCTCAGGAAAAAAGATGGAGGGCGATTACTATTCATCTTTCAGAGATTCTACGGGATTTGCAATTGCAGCTTTTACAGATTGAATACCAACTGTGAAAAATGCTATTGAGGCTACCGCTGCTCCTACAGTCACGAATATCCACCATTCAATGTCAACGCGGTATGTGAAGAATTCTAACCAATAGGACGCAGCTGCAATTGAGACGGGTATGGCAATTAGAAAACCCCAAAAAACCAACCTTAGGAACTTCAATGAGAATAATAATGTAATGCTACGAACCGACGCTCCCAGGACTTTTCTGATACTCACCTCCTTCAATCGTTCATTAATATGGAAAGCTGCCAACCCAAAAAGTCCAAGTGATGCAATCAAGATAGCCAGTATTGTAAAGACCAGAAATATTTCGCTTTGCTTCAAATCGTCCTTATACAAATCATTAAAATGATCATCCAGAAATCTGCTTTCATATGGATAAGGGGAATGCTGTTTAATATTTTTTTCGATGAAATTCAGCGTTCCTTTTAGATTTTCAGGTCGTACTTTTATAGAAAGATACCTGCCTCTGTTTGGTCTGATTGGTTCAATGAGAAGAGGTGCAATAGGCAGGTGCATAGAGTGCATGTGAAAATCTTTTACTACTCCTATTATCTTACGATCACCTCTATTCCAGTCTTCAGTAAATTTTTGCGTCGCAGCTTCTTCTATACTCCAACCCATGGCAGATGCGGCTGTCTCGTTGATAAGACATACAGGAGCATTTTGATTTTTGAGGGTAGCTGCAGAGAAATATTCTCCTGCCAGTAGTTCTATTCCAAATACATTCAAAAAATCCTGGTCTGCTCTCAACTGATAAATATCCAGATCATCGGCAGGATCACCTCCTCTATCATCATTAACGATGGTACTTTGTGCCAGATGCGTAGGTAAATTCTGAGAACGGGTAACGGAAATAATATTAGGATTGGATAGCAATTCCTGTTTGACAACATCGACGCTACTGCGTATTTCACTGCCACGTAACCGTACGGTGATGATTTGATCCTTGTCGAATCCCAAGTCCTTCTTTTGAATAAATTGAAATTGCTGATAAATAATGACGCTACAGATAATCATCCCTATAGAGACAGCATATTGTGCGATTATAAGTGATTTCTGAAGTCTGTTACCTTTGGAGTTTCTACCTAGTTTGCCTTTCAGGGATTTTATTGGTCTTAAAGAAGCCATAAAGATAGCAGGATAACTTCCGGATAACACTCCAATGATAACCGTGATAATCAATAGTCCGGGAATTAAGAAAGAGTTTTCCAGCAAGTTCATTGAAATTTTCCTGTCAATAAGCTCATTAAATTCAGGCAGTATAAACGGAGTGATCATCAATGCAAGGAACAACGAAATGAAGGCAAGAATGAGTGATTCCGATAAGAACTGAAAGGTCAGTTGATACCTCCTGGCACCAATTACCTTTCTCAACCCTACCTCCTTGGTTCTTTTTGGCGATCGAAACTTCTTCAATGTTTTCCCTTATGAATTTACGGTTGGAGACAGAAGCACCGCATTTGAAA
>JBCBHL010000446.1:0-5574 GCA_038525605.1 Bacteroidota bacterium | reverse complement strand
CTGCGTCTGGAAGACACAGACCAGACTAGGTTTGTTGCAGGAGCAGAAGAATATATTAGGGAATCTATTGAATGGGCTGGTATCGAGCTTGACGAAAGTCCATGGAATGGAGGCGAGTTTGGACCTTACAGACAGTCTGAAAGAAAAGAGCGCTACAAAGATTACGCACAACAACTGCTGGATTCCGGTAAAGCTTATTATGCCTTCGATACCCCGGAGGAATTAGACGAAATGCGCGAAAGGCTGAAAGCCTCGAAAGTGGCAAATCCTCAGTATAATGCCATCACTAGAATGCAAATGAAGAACTCCCTCACACTATCAAGGGAGGAAGTTGATCAGAAAATTGCTGATGGTGAGAAATATGTGATCAGAATAAAAATCCCTGCAAAGGAAGAGGTGAGACTCAACGATGCTGTTAGAGGATGGGTAATGGTACATTCTTCCACGCTCGACGATAAGGTATTGATGAAATCTGATGGGATGCCTACTTATCACTTAGCAAATGTGGTGGATGATCACCTCATGAAAATTACTCATGTGATCAGAGGTGAGGAATGGCTGCCATCAGCTCCTTTACACGTTTTGTTATATAAATACCTGGGATGGTCTGATAGCATGCCACAATTTGCGCATTTGCCGTTGTTGCTTAAACCGGATGGTAATGGTAAACTCAGTAAAAGAGATGGAGACAGGCTCGGCTTTCCTGTTTTTCCAATTGAAGGTACTTTTCCGGATGAGAAAGGAAATGATGCTGTTTTTTCAGGATTTAGAGAGGAAGGGTATCTATCTGATGCTTTGACTAACTTTTTGGCCTTTCTTGGTTGGAATCCCGGTACGGAGCAGGAGATTTTTTCTATTGATGAACTGATTGAGGCCTTTACATTGGAGAGAATCAATAAAGCAGGAACAAAATTTGACATTGAAAAAGCAAGGTGGTACAATCAACAGTATCTGAAAGACAGACCTGTAGATAAAATATCTGAAATGTTGAAGGATCAACTCACAGATACAGATGTAAATCTTACTGATAGTCAGTATGAGACGGTTGCTGAGATGTTGAGAGAAAGAGTGACTTATATCCACGACCTTAAGAAGCTTGCAGTTACCTTTTTGCTGAGACCCACGGAATACAATGAAAAGGTGATTAAGAAAAAATGGACTGCTGAAGCTGTTAATATTCTGTCACTTTACGCTGCAGCTTTGAAAAGCAAGGCTGAAAATGCAATCGACGCGACAGAGGCTAAAGCTATTTTGGAACAAATATTAGAAGAAAACGGTATAAATATAGGAAGGGTCATGCAATCGCTAAGACTTGCTGTCACCGGACAAGGTGGTGGTCCTGATCTGATGCAGATCATAGAGGTCTTGGGAGCGGAAGAAGTTGCTGACAGAATTACGATTGCACTGGACACCCTTAAAGATCGAATTAAAGAATGATTTATGCCCAGAAAAAAGAAAGCAGAGAAAACTTTAAAAGTAAATCCTGAACTCGAAGGTTTTGATATAAAGGTCGATTCGTTCGGTGAGCTGAAAACGACTTATGATATCGATAGCATCAACAAGTTTCTGAATAAGAATGTTGATGACAAAAAGCTACGGGATAGAGATGATATCAAGGAATGATTAGAAAAGTCTCGGAAAAACAGCCGGGACTTTCTTTTTATATTCAAGGTATCGATCGCCGAATTTGGCGATCAGTTTTCTCTCCTCAATTGGAATCCCGACTATCAAATAGGCAATCGTGATTGCCAGGGCGATGATTGTGCTAATCTTTGGGATGAAAATAAACAGACCAACAAATATGAGAATAGTACCGCTGTACAGTGGATGTCGGACTTTCGAATAGACACCGTTGGTTTTCAACTCACTGTTGTCATCAAACCTGTCTTCGGTTGTTAAAAATGAGAGAACCGACTGATTTTTAAATGATAGTTTGATGATGATCAGTCCATAAGTCATGGATATCATGCTGGCCAATTTGAATAATGCGTGTTGTTTCCAGAGCGTACTTTCGGCGATGACAGCCATCTGGAAAAGTAGCACCAGTAGCCCCAGAGTAGATATAATGGAATAGCAGATTCTCCAAATATTTTCATTTGGAAGCAAATCAGATACCTTTTTTTTGATAGAATCAGTTGCCAGAATACTGTGAAAAGCATAGTATATGATCCACGAAGCTGATAAGTAAATATATTCCATTGTTCTTGTTGTTCCAGTCAGATTTATTAAAACCGTAAAACACGGTGCTAAGTTCGCTGAAAAGCGTTAGAATTATACTTTGAAAACTATAAATCGTTTTTTTTGATATGAAAATAGGTATTGTCAAAGAAGGAAAAATTCCGATCGACAGAAGAGTTGCACTCAACCCCCAGCAGGCAAAATTGGTAAAGGAGAAGTTTGATAACGTAGAGGTGGTATGTCAACCCAGTGAAATCAGGTGCTATGCTAACGAGGATTATCAGAATGCCGATATCAAATTACAGGATAATCTGGATGATTGTGATGTTATTTTTGGGGTCAAAGAAGTACCAATTCCGGAGTTGATAGCGGATAAAACCTATTTTTTCTTTTCCCATACCATCAAAAAACAACCTTATAACCGGGAGTTGTTAAGAACGATTTTGAAAAAAAATATCACACTGATAGACTATGAAACTCTCGTGAATGAGGATAATCAGCGAATCATAGCATTTGGCAGATATGCTGGTATCGTAGGTGCTTACAATGGAATCTGGACATATGGCAAGCGATACAACCTTTTTGATATTCGCAGAGCCAATGAATGTCTCGATCTGGAAGACCTAAAGACTGAATATGAAAAAGTAAAACTGCCTAAAATTAAAATTGTGATCACCGGTGGGGGTAGAGTGGCTAAAGGTGCAATAGAGGTACTCCACGGGATGGGAATCAGAAAAGTAAGTCCTGCCAAATTCCTTACTGAAAGGTATGAAGGTCCGGTATTTACACAGTTAAACAGCCGTGACTACCATGTGCATAAGGGAGGAAATAAATTCGATAGAGGCGAGTTTTATGATAATCCAGGCAACTTTAAAGGGGATTTCCTTAAATATGCAGCTGTCGCCGATTTGTTGATTGCATCAGCTTACTGGGCTCCACAGGCTCCTGTATTGTTTAAGACTGATGATGTGCTAAGAAATGACTTTAATATCAAGATCATTGCAGATATTACCTGCGATATCGAAGGATCAATTCCTTCAACTAAGCAACCGAGTACTATCGATGATCCGGTTTATGATTTTAATCCTACCCAAAACAAAGTAGAACCTGCTTTCAATGATGAGGGAAATATCTCAGTAATGGCAGTAGACAACCTGCCTTGTGAGTTGCCAAGAAATGCTTCTACCGATTTTGGAGATATGCTTATTGAAAATGTGTTGCCAGGATTAATTGGAAGTGATGATCGGAATATCATTAAAAACGCGACTATTGCCAGTGGAGGTAAGCTGACTGAGAGATACAGCTATCTACAGGACTATGTGGATGGAAAGTAATTTCCACAGTTGAGATAAAGGCATAAAAAAACCCTGACAAATCAATCTGTCAGGGTTTATATTTTCACGTCTAAATGGTATTAACCGTTCATTGAGATCAGGAACTCTTCGTTGTTTTTCGTTCCTCTCATTCTGTCCAGTAAGAATTCCATAGATTCGGAAGAATTCATATCGGACATGAATTTTCTCAAGATCCACACTCTCGACAACTCTTCTTTATCCATTAACAAGTCTTCTCTTCTGGTTCCTGAAGCTGGAACGTCAATTGCAGGGTAAACTCTCTTATTAGAAAGCTTTCTGTCAAGTTGTAATTCCATGTTACCCGTACCTTTGAATTCTTCAAAGATTACTTCGTCCATTTTAGAACCAGTTTCTATCAGTGCCGTTGCAATGATCGTTAAAGATCCTCCATTTTCTACATTTCTTGCAGCACCGAAGAATCTTTTAGGCTTGTGTAAAGCATTGGCATCAACACCACCCGAAAGGATTTTTCCTGATGAAGGAACAACTGTGTTGTGCGCTCTAGCAAGTCTGGTGATAGAATCAAGTAGGATTACTACATCGTGACCACACTCAACCATTCTTTTAGCCTTCTCAAGCACCATGTTGGCTACTTTTACGTGTCTGTCAGCCTGCTCATCGAAAGTAGACGCCACCACTTCAGCATTTACACTTCTCGCCATATCTGTTACCTCTTCAGGCCTTTCATCGATGAGTAAGATCATCAGGTAACACTCAGGATGATTTTCAGCAATCGCGTTAGCAACATTCTTCAAAAGTACTGTTTTACCAGTCTTTGGCTGTGCTACGATCATTCCTCTCTGCCCTTTTCCGATAGGAGCGAACAAATCTAGAATTCTGGTAGAGTAGTTACTTGGTTTTGTGCTGAGGTTTAGCTTCTCATCAGGAAATAAAGGCGTCAGGTATTCAAATGAGATACGGTCTCTGATTTCTTCAGTCGTTTTTCCATTTACTGAGCTTACTCTAAGAAGAGCAAAATATTTTTCACCATCTTTAGGTGGTCTGATCTGACCCTTTACAGTATCTCCTGTTTTTAAGCCGAATAACTTGATTTGCGATGGAGACACATAGATATCATCCGGACTCGCCAGGTAGTTGTAGTCACTTGATCGAAGGAATCCGTACCCATCCTGCATGATTTCAAGTACGCCCTCGTTTTCGATTAGGCCATCAAATTCTTTTACATTAGCATTGTAATTAGCTTTTTTCTGCTTCTGATCCTGTCTCTGTTGATGTCTTTCCTCTCTCTTGTTTTGTTCTGGTTGAGGATTTTCCTGTGCGGGCTTTTCACTCTTCACCTCAGCCTTTTTGTCATCAGCTTTTTTGCTTTCTTCAGCAACAGGTTGTTTTACATCAGTAACATTTTCGCGTTTTCTGGCTCTTTTCTTAGGCTGAGACTTAGCTTCTGCCTCACCACTTTCTTCTTTAGCTTCAGCTTTTGCAGGTGCTTTTTCAGATTTGGCAGACTTTCGTTCTTGCTTCTTCGGAGCGGCTTTTTCTGCAGCTTTTTTCTCCGACTTTTCAGCACTTACTTTATCTTTTACTTTTTGTATTTCGCTATCAGGCATGATGGCCTGGTGTTCCAGAATGGCATATATAAGATCTTTTTCACGCTAATTTTTTATGTACAACATTGATGATTTGAACATCAGGCTGTTATCTGAATTAAGAGATATTTCAGAAGGCCTTGGGATGAAAAACTATAAAAAATTAGCGTGAAAATATTTGAATACTAATGTAGAATTTTAAATTTATTTGTTGGTAAAGCCCAGTAATTTTGAAATGAAGTGATCTATGAATAGATAATCTTCGTGATATGAATACACAATATTATGCTAACTACTAATATTTCACAAATTATTATTAATAATTCTTTTGCAAAATCTTTATTTCAAGTTAATGGAATGGTTTTTTATAAGCTATTTAAGTATTTACTTTGCGGAAATTAATTAACAAAATATGCTACAGGTAAATAATGTAAGAGAGCAACTGGAGGATTTTGTCACCAGGCTTCAGAAAAGAGGAATCAAGGATGCAAAGG
>JBCBHL010000445.1:0-5576 GCA_038525605.1 Bacteroidota bacterium | reverse complement strand
CGGTTCTTCTTTTATCAATCCAACGGTAGAAGTTTTTACTTTTGCTAATCATCTCCTCAGGGCTGTAAGTTTCCCGTTCGTAACTGATATGACTAAATCCATCAATAAGCTTTTCTTTCATCATGCCTGGTTTATGCTCTTAAATGCTGCTTAAAGCTATAGTTTTTTCTAAGAAAACGTTTGTAATCAAACAATCATGTCGTTTGTGATACAATATTTTTTAAACTAAAATTTGAGATTGGCCGTTACAATAACGGATCAAGCCAGCTTTCAGATTCACATAGTAATGCGCTACAACCAGCAAATTTGATTCATCTGAAAAAAATCGGGGTTCATCTAAGACTTTACCAGTCTAATCTAATTACACCGTTTCTAACAAATTAGATTTGATATATTTGGAATAAGTAAAAGATCATTATGAAAAAAATTATCAATCAAATACTTAGCTTTTTCAGAAAAAGTAAGGAGTTTCCCAAACCATTTCTCGGCATGTCCTGGGAGGAGTTTTCAATAGAGAGAAAAGAGGTTAATAATTTGATCAAGGTAATTAATGATTATAAAATCATTTCCCGAAGGGCTCTGGTAAAACACCCAAATCCTTTTTTCAAAGTTTTGGATATTTCTAAGCGTCTGGATGCCATATTAAATGAGCTGGAAGGAAATTCTGCAGCGGTTATGCCTTTGAAAAAAATGCGCGCATCATGTCACAGGTTTCTAAAGGAGATGGCCTCAATGGATATTACGCCTTCACAACATCACGAAATGTACAGAAATTTTTCGAATACCGTTAAAATTCAGTGTGCAGTTTTAATCAGCGATTTTTGGATAGAACTGGATGAAAATTTCGAAGAAATAGAAATCAACACTACGTTGGTTTGATTTAAAATTTCTTGTAGCTAGCCTTAGCACTTCTTTTACTAAAGACTATTTTACAAAATCCTTATTTTAGTGTTTCCAAACATTAAAATAGATTTTATGATCTTCAGAAACTTATCATTTCTACTAATAGCATGCTGTTTCTATTCGTGTACATCAAATTCGAATAGTGAGATTCAAGATACAGCAAAGGTTGATATTAATACCATTCAAGAGAGCCTGACGGAACTGTCATCTGATGCCTATCAGGGCAGAAAGCCTTTTACAGCAGGTGAAGTAAAAACCGTATCTTATCTTAGAAACAAACTCCAAAGCTACGGTCTGGAGCCAGGCAATGGCGATAGTTTTGAACAACAGGTAAATCTGGTAGAATTGGACGCTACTCCTGATGCGGAAATGGTTTTCAATACAGCTGGCGGAATTGTAAAACTGACAAGTGGTTCTGATTTTGTAGCTTATACTGAGCGCGTTGAAGAAAATGTAAGTCTTATTAATTCTCAGGTCGTTTTTGCAGGTTACGGAGTAGTAGCCCCTGAGTATAACTGGAATGATTATGAAGGACTCGACGTAAAAGGAAAAACGGTTGTGGTTCTGGTGAACGATCCTGGTTTTGGTGCTGGTGACGATGAGTTTTTTAAGGGTAAAATCATGACCTACTACGGCAGATGGACCTATAAATATGAAGAAGCGATGCGTCAGGGAGCATCTGGCGTTTTGATTGTTCATGAGACCATTCCTGCGGGTTACAACTGGGCGGTGGTTCAAAATTCCTGGAGTGGAGCAAGATTATATCTGAACAATGGCGGTGATGAATCTGCGAAACCCATCATGCAAGGCTGGATTACCCTTGATGCTGCCAAGCGAATCTTTCAATCATCCGGTGTGGATATGGCCAATTTTCAGCAAAAAGCTCGCTCGACAGGATTTAAGGCTGTGGATTTAAATATGACAGCTTCAATTAACATTGCTAACAAAATCAAAAAAGATGCCTCTAAAAATGTGATTGCCAAAATTTCAGGAGCTAAAAGACCCGGTGAATATGTGATCTATTCAGCTCATTGGGATCATCTGGGAGTAGGAATACCGGTTGACGGGGATAGCATTTACAATGGTGCACATGACAATGCATCGGGCACAGCCACCTTATTGGCCATAGCTGAGACATTCGCCAAACTCGAAAAGAAACCTGAAAGGACAGTTGTCTTTTTGTTTGTAACTGCTGAAGAGCAAGGCTTGCTTGGTTCTGCCTACTATGCTGCCAACCCTATTTTTCCGACACAAGAGACCATCGCAAATATCAACATGGATGGACTTGGATATTACGGGCTAATGAAAGATTTAACAATTATTGGATATGGGCAATCTGAACTAGATGACTTGGCAGAATCTATTGCGAAGAAACAGGGAAGATACATCATGCCGGATACTGAACCTGGCAAGGGATACTTTTTCCGTTCCGACCATTTTAGTTTCGCGAAAGTAGGCATTCCGGCAATTTTTGCTTCAGGTACCTATGAGTCTATGCAAAAAGGTGTGGAATATGTTTCTCAGCAAAAGGCTGAATTTAACAGAACCAGTTATCATAAACCTGCCGATGAAATTGATGAGAGCTGGAGTTTTGATGGCATGCAACAGGATGGTCAACTGTTTTTTGAAATGGGCTTGGAGCTATTGAATGAAAATAAAGAAGTTCGCTGGAAAGACGGGTCTGAATTTAAGTCCATTAGAGCGAAAAGTCTGAGAAACTAATTGAGATAATCATACTAAATGAGTTCTATGGTCTTTGTGGTTGTTCTCCGATTACTTTAATATTATTTGATCAGTTGTCGGTCACATGTAAATGGTCGACAGGTGCTATACAATTCTTTTGCTTTTATGAATAGTGCCTGTTAACCATCAGACCAAATTCTGATCCAGAGTACTGCTCGTTTGATGAGAAGCCCCACATTAATCATGTGTAATCTTACAGATGTATTGTTTTTAGTTTAATTACTGATGCCTCAAAAAAAGCTTATTCAAAGCAGAAAAAACATACACACTTGTGGTGATTTTTTAGAATCTCATCATCCGATTACTTCTTTTTTCCTCTTTTACCCAATTCTATTGCCTCCATGTTGCTGAGTTTACCAGCATTAATCTCAAATCTTAAAATTGTCCTTACTGAATGAAACCCATGCTTCCCGGCGGCACCCGGATTCAGATAAAGTAAACCAGGTCTTTTAGGATCTGATATAACCCTTAATATATGTGAGTGGCCACAAACGAAAACTTGAGGTTTATGATGGTCTATCAATGGTCTTACCCTTGGATTATAGGTCGATGGCTTGCCGCCGATATGTGTCATGTAAATGTTCACTCCCTCTCGGTCAAAAAAAAGGTCTTCGGTGGTGGCTGCCCGAACTTTCGCATCATCTATATTTCCAAAAACACATAAGGTAGGCTTGAATGCCTCCAGTTTCTCCAAGACACTGAAGTCACCAACATCACCGGAATGCCATAATTCATCACAGTCATTGAAATAATCAAATACAGCAGGATCAAGGTAACTATGTGTGTCAGATATAAGTCCGATTTTCATAAGAGTAATTTATGTCGAAATTAAAATGAATAGGGGAAATACCTGAACAATTGAAGCGAATAAAATAAAATGAGCTGCCAGGATTGATCCTAACAGCTCATTTGTAAAAAGGTATATATCAACTTTTACCAGCCTCTACCGTTCTGTCCACCGTTTCCACGACCGTTTCTGCCATTACCTCTGCCTCCGATAAATCCCAATTCCGTTTTAATAGTTCTGATACTTGATCGGAATCTGAGTTCATCATAAACCAGGTAAAAGTTTTGTTTATCAATTACATGATCATACGCATTCAAAATGAAATCTACTTTCGTATCGTCAAATGAAAACTGTCGGACGATTCTTCTCAACTGGTTCGCAGTAAGATCATTTCTGTTCAAGTATCGAGAGGCAACTGCAAACTTCTTCTCATCAAATCGTCTGCTTTTCAACTCATCCATGAATAACTGAAATTTCCCGTTTCTGTTGAATCTATTATTGGGTCTGTAGTCATAACCATATCGATTATTTAATCTGAAACTTCCGGTTTTCACAATTCTTACATCACCATATCTGTTTGGTCTGATCTTAAAGGTTGATTCATGACCTCTTTGTAAGAAAACCGTCTGCCAAACGTCACAGGAAATTCCGTTGTTCCAGTATCTGACCCTGAGATTATTTTTACCGGCAGGTAGATGATTTAATCTCACTTGCTGAGCAGGTCTGTGGTTAATCTTCTGACCATTGGCAAAAAGGACAAACTTGCTACCGCTATGAGAATTGAAAATTGCTTCTGTTTGAAAGGCTTCACTATTCCCTATAAATATAAAGCCAATTATCATTGTTAGTAATAGTCTTTTCATAGCTTATTAATTTTTGTTCAACATATGTGTGTGTTATTGCAATGAGCATGCCAAAAATAGAGTGTTGATTTTAATATTTTGAAAACCAATTGGTTAAAGCTATTTCGTTAGTGCTTTTTAGTTTCTTTTACCAATCTGATATGAGGAGTTAAATAGGTGTTTACTCTGATTTTGAAGATCTGTAAAATGGAATTTGTCGGACATTTATTATCTGATTAAGCCAGTCTTTTTGAAGGTGTAATTTATGATTTTACAATCTTAAAAATTAAAAAAATCAAATTAGTGTAATTAATTGGCGCGAGATCTTCCTATCTTTAGGATACTCACAAATAAAAAAGGAAAAAAATGAAAAAGTTTACAGTTTTAGCAATGATGTTGATGATTAGTGTATTTGTATATGCACAAAAATCAGAAACAAGATCTCTCAGTAGTTTCAATGCCATTTCGGTTGGAGAATCTGTCAAAGTAATCCTTGTTAAAGGTTCTTCTGAAAAAGCCGAAATTGAAGTAGTTGGCGCAAACCTCGATGATGTAGAAACAAAAATTTCCGGTGGCAGGCTCACCGTGGGAATGGCAAATGGTTCTTACAGAAATGTAAAAGTTAAAGCAACTATTACTTACACAAGCCTGGAAGCACTTTCGGTGAGTTCATCAGCCAAAGTGACTGCTTCTGATAAGATTAGTTCCAGCAGATTTAAATTGTCGGTAAGTAGTTCAGGATATGCAGATATCAACCTCGATTCAGATGATGTAGTGGTGAAAGTTAGTAGTTCCGGAGATGCAATTATCAATGGATCCGGGAAAAACCTGGATGTAAGTATCAGTAGCTCAGGTTCTTTAGAAGGTTTTGGGTTTAAAGTTGAGGAAGCGGATGTTTCTGTCAACAGTTCCGGAAAGGCGAGGGTGTATGTTACTGATAACCTTGATGCCAGAGCAAACAGTAGTGGTAAAGTAGTTTACAAAGGCGATCCAAGAACAAGTATCTCTGCTAATAGCTCCGGAAAAGTTGTTAGAGGCTAGTTGATTGTTAGCAGGAAATTAAGTACGGAAAAACATTTATATAGTATTTTTGTTTCAGGTGTAAGCCTGGAAATTAAAGGCTGTTTCTTAAAAAGATACAGTCTTTTTTTTGCTTAATATTTTAATAAAAGCGAAGCATGAAGTATTGGATTATTGCATTTGTATTTGTCATTGTTGTATATAGTTGTGGTAATAAGAAGATTAATGACAGAGATCGTTTTTTCTTAAGAGGGAATGTTGCTCTATCAGAAAAATCTTAT
>JBCBHL010000444.1:0-5625 GCA_038525605.1 Bacteroidota bacterium | reverse complement strand
GATGAAGGAGATGCTCACGTTATATCTCTTTCTACAGTATTTAGATAAACCGAAACAAATTCAAAGAAGGAGGTTGCTAATTTATTAGCTACCTCTTTTTTTTGTCATAAATTACCTGAATGATGAATAAGTCCTTAGACCTAATAGAAGAGCAACTTTATAGGCATGCTTCAAACATGAGCTTGCCAACAATCGAAGAAGATTTGGGAGTCCTCTTATTCGAAGCTACATTTTATAAATATTCTCAAAATGAGGCTTATAAGGAAAAGACATTAAACCTGCTGGACAAGGCCATTGACAAGTTTTCGTCCATGGACCTACCTTCCGGTTTTTTCGAAGGGTTTGAAGGAATATTCTGGGTGATACACTATTTGCACAAATGCGGCATCATCCCAGACGAGGATATGCTCGATGATATGAAACCATTTTTGTTGCAGTCGCTACAGGTAGACTTCAATGTCAATGGTTTTGACCCGATCCACGGAAACATTGGCAAGCTTCAATACATATTGTCTGCAGAAAATCATGCAGGCTTTGACGTAGAGATCATCATCGATAATTTTCTGGATTCGCTTGAAAGGCATAATCAGGGTAAGGATGGTTTTGTCTATTGGTTTGATCAGAATGAGCCGCAAGACGGACTTGTCAACATGGGGATGGCACATGGCATTACTGCTGTGCTTACATTTTTGTCCCGACTTAAAGAATTAGGGCTTGCCAATGATCAATCTGACAGGTTAGTCAACGGAATTCTAAAGAGTTTAAACCAATTTAAAAACCCGGATTATTTTGACAGAAATTTTCCTGATCATTATTCAGTCATCACCAACATGCCTGTAAAACCAAGTTCCAGGCTTGCCTGGTGCTATGGAGATCTGAGTAATGCTTATGCATTGCTATATACTGGTCTGGTTTACCAGGACGAACAATTACAATTGCAGGCCGTGAAAGTAGTCAACGATGTTGTCAACAGAGGAGTTACTGACTCTAAGATTGATCATTTCGATGATTACTCATTTATGGATACAGCCTTTTGTCATGGACTCTCAGGTATTGTCTACATCCTGTCGAAGATCAATAATATTCTCAACGATCCCATGATCGAGAAAAGGATCAGCTACTGGGAAAATGAGCTTCATAAGAACCTGGCAGTGCAGCTTCAAATAGCAGGTGATATCTATTACCCCTGGTATCGACAAGACGAAAGCCGATCCTTTATTCTTGATAGATGTTCCCTGTTAACCGGACATACCGGAACCGGTTTGGTATTGTTGTCAAGAGCCTACAAACAATATGACTGGAGCAATATCTTTCAGCTTTACTGATTAAAATCTTCAATCAGGTATTCAATGAAAAACCTAAGATCTTCTACCTGATAGAGTTCAGGTAATTTATATCCGTTAATCAGGATAATCGGCGTATAATTGAGCTGTATCGATTGCATCCAATGATATTGATTCATTAAGTGGTCGTCTATTGCTCTTGTGTCATAGTCATGCTGGTATTTTTCTATCCACTGCTCTTCGTCTTCATTCATAAACCATTCGCTGATGGCCTGGCTTGTCATTTCCTGGTCCTCATTTAGTTGTAAGCTGGTGATCAGTCTGTAGACTCTTTTGTCAAGATATGGTTCATCATCGACCTCAACATTGAAGATGGTATTCCAGTTGAAATAACCGTGATAATCTCCAAACAACTTGTCAATAGTCTGGTGAGTTTCACGGCAATGGTCACAATAAGGATCAGTGATTAGAGTGATGGTATTTTTCTTTGGGTCACTAAAGAAGGTGATAGACTCGCTTTCACTGACCAGCATCGGACCGGAAGTCAATAAATTTCTGAACAGAGGGTACTCTCTTAATGTAGCTTTTGAAGAGATTGACTCAGCAACTAAACTGTTGTTTTTTTCTTTAGTCTTGCGGTACGCCTTCCATCCAATCACGATGGTGGTAAAGATAATTCCATAGAAAATAGCCGGCTGATAGCCAGTTGTATAATCTGCACCCTGTAAAAACCGTAAAAAGAAAAATTCACTAATTACAATCAGGATGATGGACAAGCAGATCGGACACCATTTCTTTTCCACCTGCTTTTGATAATATAGAGAAGCTAAGACAACAGGAGCACTTAGTGAAACAAGGATTAATTGCAATGAAAAGTAACTACTTAGGTTGCTGGTAAGCCCGAACAGCAGAAAGGTAATGAGCTGAGTGATGAAAAACGTAAAACCCAGGTCGGAGAAGTCCAGGAACTGAAATATTCGCCATTTTTTAGAACCAATTACAGATTCGCATCCTGTTGATTTATTAATTTCGCAGACTTTTTTTGTGAGTTTAGGACTCAGCGAAAAGAGGTCTTTTAGTGCTGTAACACAGAATAGAAGTCCGGCAAAAGGTAGCAAAGTAAAGGCAATAGGTACAAGTTCAAAATTTGCTGAAAAGACAACGGCAGCTGCATAAACCAGGAAGAGTATGAGCGGTTTCAGTTGTGTATTCTGGGCATTTATAACACCGGTGGGTTTGTTAACCAGTAATACGATGTTTTTCCATCGTTTTCGTAGTTCAGCCTCAGTGTACTTTGAATTTGATGTGTAAAAGACATTCTTTTTTTTCCTTACTACATTGATTTCTGCCGGCCCCTGATCGTTATCAAGCAGTGTTAGGAAAGAAGTTACGGAATCGTCTATTTCTTCGATAGAAGCCTCATACAGATCATGGTCAATGTTTAGGTAGTCGAGTGTGTCTACAACAGCAATAAGCTGCGGAAAATCCGGGTGAGACCTCAATTCAAAACTGAACTGATCCTGATCAAAAGTGACACGGTTCTTTTTTAAAAAGTTAGAGATGGTTTCAGTTAGTTCAACAGTTTTACTCATTTGGCTTTTCAATTAATGATCAAGGTTACAAAAGTACTTCAACGAGCTTGATCACATAGTTTTAGTTCTTTTTAATTTTATGTAGAGTGTCTGAAAGCGGGAAAGTGTGACTTAGTTAACGAGTATAGGCAATATGAAACTTCCTGGAAGAGTTTGATCAATTATTTTACCAGACAACTTTTCAGGATCCCGTTTTTGACATTTTTACGCTATTTACAAGATGCTCAGTGATGTGCAGATTCTTCAGGAAAATACAAGTCCTGTTGAGTCGCTTTCTGGCATTTAAATTTCAGGAGAGGGTTAACAACTTTAATGTCTCCAGTATTAAAGCACCTATTGGGCTGCATAAATTCAGAAAACAGTCAGCTGTCATGTTGCGTATACCAATGAGGAGCAGCAAGCGAATATTTTTATATTATATGTAACTTTTAGGATGATTATTTTATGGAAGAGTAGACTATTATTTTTAGTAAAAAAATTAGTTTAAAAACTAAAAAAATTAGCTTTTAAGTCGATCTTTTATTATCTTTGCTTCACAATAAGAAAGGAAGAATGAGCCTTTTTTTCTATTGAATGTAAACTAACAAGCGCTGCTCATTGGTGCTTAGGCCTAAATCTGTTAACAATTTTCTGGCCGTTTTACATTAACCATTTTAATAATCATTAAAAGTCAAAACTAAAATTTATGAGTGATTACGCTATTGACACTGCGTCGAGATTTGGAGATATTCCTTTCACGGAATTTACCCAGGAACTAATTACAGGTGTATTTGATTCGTTGGTAGATGCACACATTCTGCAAATGGATGAATATGCCACTTTTCTAAATTCTTTAACCAATGATTTGTCTACTTACATTAATAACACTGTTGACGGTGTTAGTTTTGATCAGGTAGCAGACTTTATCGAGAATTTTGAATTACCCCAGATATCAGAAAGTGAGCTGAATGCGATTATGGAGAATCTTGCAAATCCTGCAGGATCAGCTTCTGCAAGTCCGACATCAGCAACTACTGAAACCTGGTGGGGTGGGTTGATCAATGCCTTAGGTCCGGTGGTAAATAATTTGGTGGATAAGATCCCAGACCCTAATCAATTCGAACAGTTACAAGCAATTCAAGATTATAATGCAGGTGTTCTGAGTGCACTACCCAGTTATCAGCAAGTATATGATTCAATCGCTGCTCTGATCGCTTCGAACAAGTACAGTTTGTTGCAGAATATGGCTAAACAAGGCCTTTTGAGATTAGTAGTAACTGAAGGTGAAGTAGAAACAAAAGTCACTTTTTCTACATGGAACAATACTTCTTCGGGAAGAGACTATTCTTATAAGCAAAGAAGAAGAGAGAAGTCCAAAAGAAAAAGAGGAGGAGGTATTATTGGTATTTTCCAGTCGAAAAGGAAAAGAAAGACAAGAATTGTAACAATCAATACCGCCAAGTCATACCAGAGGGATTCCAGTGGAACCAGCGCCAATATTTTTGGTAAGGTATTGATAAGGTTTAAGTCTGATTATGCACCTTTAAACGGATAGTAAATGTCTGATTTTAGTAAAGTAGGCTTAGGCTTTGCAGAGTTTGTTTCCCAGTTACTTCAGGAGACCTTCGATGCAACGCTAAGCGCACAGAACTATCAGGTAGAAAAGTACTTAGAGCTTGAAAAAGCTCTAAGTCTTCCTGAAAGCCTGTTCAGAGAACGTTACCTGACTGATGAAGATGTTTCAGCAGCAGAGTTAGAAGTATTCGGAGTATCTCTTCAAAACCAGATGACCATAAACGATGATTTGCTAAATATCATCACGGAAATAGCGGAGGATTCGGAAGAGGTAACTGTTTCGGAAATAGTGAATCAAAATAAACTGACAGACCGTGGATTTGATTTTCTAGGTGAATATGTTATTTCCTTCCTGATAGAAACCCGTAAGAACAGTATTCAGGAGATGATCAATAGGAATGACATGGCCAGACTGGTGGTGGACTCAGGAGAAATCAACACAAAGCTGGAGTTTTCAAATGTTTCACTTGGTAGTGGAGGACCGGTTCCTGTACCGAGTCCGCAACGAAATATCGCGCCAACAGCAGGTTTAGCACCCCAGCCGATACAAAAGTCTGACGATCTACCGATAATAGCTCCGGGAGATCCGACCGATAGGTTTCCGCCTCCTGATTTAATTGATGATGTGGTACCTGTACCTGATCAACCAGTAAGGGAGAGTGCTTCAGGCATAACTCCCAGGGTGAAAACAAGAGAGTTGATCGATCCTGAAACTAATGAGAGAACTATTCTTCTTGAAAAAGATTCCCTTGAGCAGCCGGATAAGATCAGTAGTGTTTTACCGGGCGTTAGATTAATTGCCAGACCGGTAAGATCTAATTCATCGAGTAATATATACAGTGAAATTACGATTAAGTTCAGAACAGTGTGATGGAAGAGCTCATCATTCTGGAATGGCAGTTAATCAACAGGTTAATTGATTCAATTCCTTTTGAAATTGAAAGTATGACAATAAAGCTTCCTGATGGTGATAAAATTGTCATTATGGAAGGAATAGAGGAAAGTAGGTGAATAAATGAACATTATTGCAAACCAACTTTATCACTTAATTCAAATGGCTATGTCTTAAGTACAGTTTAGATATTTTCGGTTTTACAGATAAATTTGACCTAACCTATTTTTCGTCTGTAAGTAAATCCGGAAGTATCTTTTCAATTTATCTATTAATGCGAATTTGTGACTTTGCCTTGTTTATC
>JBCBHL010000443.1:0-5641 GCA_038525605.1 Bacteroidota bacterium | reverse complement strand
TTTCTTAAAATTACAAAGTTTGACAGTTACAACATCGAAAATTTATCAATACAAAACTTAACGTGATAATGTCTATTTACCAGAATTTTTTCACCAGAGCCAGTAACTCATCGTGTACAGGCCCTCCGGCGATGATTTCTCTGCCAAAAATATGATCTTTCCCTCCTTTGAAATCTGATACAAACCCTCCCGCCTCTTCTACTATTAAAGTACCTGCAGCTACATCCCAGGGGTTTAAATTATATTCAAAAAATCCTTCACATCTGCCACAGGCTACATATGCCAAATCTACCGCTGCACTACCCATTCTTCTGAGTCCGTGAGCATTTTTCATCAAAGCATTCAAAATAGCCAGATACTGATCAAGTTTTTCAAAATTGTGAATAGGAAAACCCGTAGCAAAGAGACTTTCGTCGATTGATTTTGCAGGTGTTACCTGAATCGGCTGACCGTTACAAAAAGCGCCATTGCCTTCTGTTGCATAAAAACACTCATCTCTGTTAATTTCATACACTACTCCTAAAACAACTTCATTGCCTTTCATCAGCCCGATGCAGGTCGAATATAGTGGAAGACCGTGAATGAAATTGGTCGTGCCGTCGAGCGGGTCAATGATCCAGTTATATTCCTTTCCTATTTTATCGATAGTCTTTTCTTCTGTGATAAAACCCGCCTCAGGGAATACTTCTGATAGCCTGCTGACAATCATCTTCTCTGCCTCAGTATCGACATAGGACACCAGATCGTTTTGTCCCTTGTATTTGACATCAGCTGTTGAAAAGCTTTTTCTCTCTTCTCTGATGAAAGAGCCTACATCATTTGCGATACTGATTGATTGCTGGAGAAAGTAATCCAGCTGCTCATTTAGTTTATGGTTTTCCATCGATTACGATAACTATTTCACCTTTTACATTTCCTTTATTAAAATATGCCTTCACCTCAGCTGCAGTACCGGTAACGGTTTCTTCATACACTTTGGTGAGTTCACGACTGACTGATACTTTTCTTGCCTGATCCAGCAGGATCTCCAGCTGTTCAAGTGTTTTTAGCAGCCTATGCGGAGATTCGTAAATCACCGTGGTTTTAGATTCTTCTGCAATCAACTGCAGCCTTGTTTGTCTCCCTTTTTTATGTGGTAAAAAACCCTCGAAAACAAACCTGTCAGTTGCAAAACCAGACTTTACCAGGGCAGGAACAAAAGCAGTGGCTCCCGGCAGGCACTCTATTGCGATTTCGTTTTTCAGGCATTCTCTTACTAACAAAAATCCGGGATCTGAGATAGCAGGTGTACCTGCGTCTGAAATGAGCGCCATCGTCTTTCCCTCCTGTAGCTGATCGATGATTGACTGAAGGCTTTTATGCTCATTGTGTATATGATAACTTTTAAGTGGTTTTCGGATTTCGAGGTGATTCAGCAGCTTGCCGGATGTACGGGTATCTTCAGCAAGAATTAAATCGACTTCCTTCAGAACGCGGATTGCTCTGAGGGTGATGTCTTCCAGATTACCGATGGGGGTAGGAACCAGGTATAATGCAGTCTGATCTGTCATTTATTTGAGTAAACCATCAATGGCTTCCGCCAATTGCCTGTCTTTCTCTGTAACGACATTCCCTGCATCATGAGTAGTAAGCTCTATTGTCACCTGATTATAGACATTGGACCAGTTGGGGTGATGATCCGCTTTTTCTGCCATAAATGCTACCTTCGTCATAAAGCCAAATGCCTCTATAAAATCTTTGAATTGAAACGTTCTGACCAGTTTATTATCTTTTTCCTGCCACATAATTACAATGCTATTATGCCCTCAATATGATGAGCGTTTGTATAAACTTCAATTACCTCGTCGCTGGTAGCAACTTCCCTCTTCAGCGTAAGACTAACGTATTTGTTGGTCCTGCTGGGCCTGTAACTCATTTCGCCCGTTGGCAAAACAGCTTCTAGTTGCTCCTTTTTATCTAAAGGTACTATGAACTTAAATACATAAACAACCGGAAAGGTATATTCGTTTTCAAGTTTTTCTTTAAAACCATCTATTGACCAGGACATATTTCTAGTATTTTGATTTTCCCGCCTCCGAAAGACGTCTACAATTGTCTCTGCTAAGGTAAAAACAATTGATGCTTTTTTTGATACGTCTACCAGATTTTGATGAATTCCCCATAAAAAAAGCGGTCGTTCCAAAGAACTGACCGCTTTCAATTTCAACAGGTATTACCCTGCTTGTTATTCTTAAAAAAGCCTATTTTGATTTCTTAAACTGATCAAATTTTGAATCTACCTTTTTTCTTGGAAAGATATTATCAGAAACATCGGTATCAGCAGTTTCTTTATTCGGATCTAAAACGATGTTGGTTACTCTCTTGTCTTTGACAAATACTCTGGTGACTTCCTGTTCGTTTTGTCTCCAGATCTCCGCTGGAATTCTTTCTACCTCTTTCGTGCCATCTTCATAGGTCCACTCAATGATTACTGGCATTACTAATCCTCCTTTGTTTTTGAGCGTAAGCTCATAGAAGTTTTTATCCTGAAGCGATCCTCTCACTGCATTGTCATCGATTCTGCTTTTATATTCACCAAACTGAAATGCGCTCGAATTAGTCATTGTAAAAGACTCTGCAGATTCGCTAAATGTCATCATCTCTTCGCTTGCCTGTCCTTCGATCACCTTGTTACTTCCTGACATTTTCTTCTCTACACCTTTTTCATCAGATGCCATTCGGTACCATTTTACATTTTCCACAGACATATTTACATTGTCAGTAGTGTAAAACCAGCCTTTCCAAAACCAATCCAAATCTACCGCCGAAGCATCTTCCATAGATCTGAAAAAGTCTGCCGGTGATGGGTGCTTAAATGCCCACCTGGTGGCATATGTTTTGAATGCGTAATCGAAAAGTTCAGGACCCATTACCGTTTCACGCAGGATATTAAGGGCAGTAGCAGGCTTTGCATAGGCGTTGTTTCCAAACTGTAAAATCTGCTCGGAGTTGGTCATAATCGGTCTGATACCCTCTTTGTCACCTTTCATATAAGGAACAATATTTGCGGCAGGCCCTCTTCTGGAAGGATAATTAGGATCCCAGTCCTTTTCAGTAATGTACTGTACAAAAGTGTTAAGACCTTCATCCATCCATGTCCACTGTCTTTCATCAGAGTTGATGATCATCGGGAAGAAATTGTGGCCTACCTCGTGAATGATTACACTCATCATGCCATATTTTTTACGGTCACTATAAGTACCGTCTTCATTGGGTCTACCAAAGTTGAAGCAGATCATTGGGTATTCCATTCCGATAGAAGCGGCATGCACTGAAATCGCAACCGGATAAGGGTAGTCGATCGTCATTCTTGAATAAGTTTTCAGCGTCTGCGCAACAACTGGTGTTGAATACTCTTCCCAAAGTGGATTTCCCTCTTTAGGGTAGTATGACATTGCCAGTGGCTTTTTACCATTGAGGTCAACAGCCATTGCATCCCAGATAAGCTTTCTGGAACCAGCGAATGCAAAGTCTCTTACGTTATCAGCGTGGAAAACCCAAGTTTTCTTATCCTTCGCTCTTTTTTTCTCTTTCGCAATGGCCTCTTCTTCTGTAACAATAATCACAGGCTTATCAAAAGTCTTCTTCGCTTTTTCGAATCTTTTCATCTGCGCTGAAGTAAGCACGTCTTTCGGGTTTTGCAATGTTCCTGTTGAAGCAACTACGAAATCTGAAGGTACTGTAATATTTACTTTATAGTCGCCAAATGTTAATGCAAACTCCCCTCTTCCTAGAAACTGCTTGTTTTGCCACCCTTCTACATCGTCGTATACAGCCATTCTTGGAAACCACTGTGCAATGGTGTAGAGGTAGTTTTCATCTTTTGGAAAATACTCATAACCAGAACGACCGCCAATTTTCATCCTGTCATTGATATTATAAGACCACTTAATTTTAAAGGTAAAGCTATCTCCCGTTCCAAGGCTTTTTCCAGGCTCTATTCTCATCATAGTCTTGTTGATCATGTATGTCAGGCCTTTACCTGAAGCATCCGTCACAGAAGCAATTTTAAAACCTCCGTCATAATCGTATGCGTTTGCCATGCTTTGCAGATCTTTCCCGGTGATGCTCTTTGACATGGAAGAAGTTCTGATCAAGGGTGTATTAGAGTCTTTCGCTCTTACATTTTGATCGAGCTGTACCCACAAATACTCCAGTACATTAGGAGAGTTATTGGTATAAGTAATGGTTTCTTCACCAGTAATGCTTTGGTTTTTATCGTTGAGCTCAACAGAGATATTATAGTCGGCTTTCTGTTGCCAGTACTCAGGGCCGGGTGCCCCGGAGGCTGTTCGGTAAGTATTTGGTGTCGGTAAGGAAGTACCCAGTTGTTCGAACTTTTTGTCCCACTCCTGTGCATAGGCTACTGAACTGGTAATCAGAACCAGTAATAGAAAAGCAATTTTTTTCATAATTGGCATATTCAAAGTAAATGAAATTTCATAGTCTGTCCAGAATCAGCGTAAGCGAAACACCTGCAATGGCAGAAGAGAAGAAAAACCTCCAGTCCCGCTGTTTTACACCTATAATGGAAATCGCAATAAAACTAATAAGCATGTAAACTAAAACAATAATTATTTGTCCCAACTCTAAACCTACATTAAAGGCAAAAAGCGGGGTAACAATGGACTCTTCTCCACCCAGTAAAGCCCGAAGGTATCCTGAAAATCCCAATCCGTGGACCAGCCCGGCAATTCCGGCATATAAATAATTGAATGAAAAAGACTTCTGCTGAATAGGGTTATCCTGTTTAACAAACAGGTTAGACAGTGCCGCTATCAATATCGTAATGGCAATCATCAGCTCAGTGACTGTTCCATCCACCTTGATGAAATCATTTGCCGCTAGGAAAAGTGTCACACTATGTCCTACGGTGAAAGAGGTAATGAGCCAGAGTATTTTTTTCCATGCATCCGGGTTGTAAGCAGCACATAAAACAATGACAAAAAGGATATGATCGTATCCATTGATATCAAGAATATGGGAAAATCCTGTTTCCAGAAATAACTCAAAAGTGGTCATATTTTCAAATTAAGTTTTATCCCGCAGTTTAATTCACGAACTTCAACTGCGCTTTATTCGTTTAATATTAACGATCAATCTGTTATTGTTTGTTCCTGCGAGATTGTCAAATAACAGAAATGCATTTAAGTTTGCTAATATAAATATTTGATCAAGATTATGATAAAGACCGCAATTATTATCTTTTCTATTTTGTATCATGCCTCGCATCCTTTCCATATCAGCGTTACAGATATTGAATATGATGAAGAGGTCAAATCAATTGAAATAGCACAAAAAATCTTTATCTCCGATTTTGAAGAAGCTCTGGTTGCCTATAGTCAAAGCAAAATAAATCTACTTGATAAAAGTAAGAAAGTTGCCAACGACGATTTGATTAGGAGCTACTTAGCAGAAAAGCTCAATATCGAAATTAACGGGAAACCCGTCGAATTGGAGTTTTTAGGATCGCAAATAGAACCTGATGCCATCTGGTGTTTTCTGGAAGTTTCGAAAGTCAGAAAGATCTTTGATCAGTCGCATGCTCTTGATTTCGCCGTCTTTTTTAACATGCACAAGGTTCATCTGATCATCAAACAGC
>JBCBHL010000442.1:0-5646 GCA_038525605.1 Bacteroidota bacterium | reverse complement strand
GTTAAAGTCCCAATCGACGGGCTGGGTGTATCAAACACTGTACGGGGAGCAATGGCCAGCTGGGCTAAAACACTTTCTAACGAATTGGGTGGTTATGGTATTACAGTCAACAATGTATTGCCCGGATTTACTGATACTGACAGACTGAGAGAATTAATTGCCGCCCGAGCAAATGCCGCAGGTTTAAAAGAGACTGTGATTGAAGAAAAAATGAAGGAAAGTGTACCGGCGGGCAGGTTTGCAACACCGGAAGAAATCGCTGCAATGGTCTGTTTTTTAGCAAGTCCTTTTGCCTCATATGTCAACGGTACCAGTATCAGGGTTGATGGCGGGAAAACCGGATCGATTTAAATGTAGACGCTAGATACTACACAATAGATATTAGATTCCACCAAACTTTGTGATGCCTAAGCCTTGGCGGTGGCTCAGCTTTATGCGAAGGTGGAGATTTTAGACAAAAGACAAAAGACAAAAGACTAAAGTTGTGTATTGACAATGGATTAAACTCTAAACGTCAATTCGGGGTACACAAAAGAAACAAGGGTTTTCAGTATAAACGTAGAATTAACATCGCCTTCACAGAAGCTCCCATGATTAATTCTTTCATAAACCGCATGTCTCTAAAACTTTAGTGGTGAACAAACTCAGCTACGAAAAAACTTCGGCAAATAATCCACCCTCGATGAAGCTTCGATAATTAATCCACCTACGCTGAAGCTTCTCCGGATAACACAAAAAAAGAGGATCATTGGATCCTCTTAAAAATTTCTTTTAATGAAAAGTGCTGTCAGACTGCTGCGTCTTCACTCTCGTTGACCGGAGCAATTTTGAAAGATTTTCTTTCCTTATAACCGCAGTACCCACACTGATAATACTTCATCAATTCACCTTCTTCATCAACTGTTGGTGACTGAATAATTTCTTCTCTTTCTACTTTAAGTGTCTGGTAATTACACTCAGGGCATTGCAACGCATGCAATCTACCGTTGTATTTCTCGATTTTAGTGTAACCACTTACTTCATCGATCCACACATCATAATCTACAGAAAAAGCATCTTCTTCTGCCTGCATCCCCTCGTCCAGATAAACATCTTCTTCTTCCTCACTAAGGAGTTTCATTTTTCTTCCGTCGGGTGAAATCCTAGGTGTATATCTCAAAGTCTTTAATCTTTTCTCAATAAAGAATGGATAATAAAACTTCAAAACGTTTTGCACCACAACGCCTACAATAATTCCAAGCATGATACTTACGAAAAGTCTCACGAAGAACCACATCCAAATAGAGTTATCAGCAATCGTATTGGAATATAAAGCTCCTGCAACAATAATCAACAATGCACTATACCAGAGGTAATTGATTTCGTGCATGTTAATGTAATCATATCTTGACTTAAAGTCTCGTGTTGCGAGCAGCTTCACAAAATGTCCCAGAAGGATCAGCACTCCCAGTACACCGATACCAATTGCAGCATATTGTCCGTACTCGTTCCATTTAGCTAGTAGATCAGGTTCTATTCTTTGCATAGCAATTAAATTTGTCTAGTTAAGCAGTAGTCGGTATGTTAATTCAATTCAAATATACTGAAAATGAAAATATTCAGTTATATCAATTGATCAAAAATATCAAAAAAATTAAATTTCATCAAAGAAAAATCAAGTATTAAAAGAATTTTTGAAATAATTGGCAGAAATTTGCCAACCATAGACGGCTCACAAGTGTCTATAACAAGGTTTGAATGACAGGTGTGTGGCAAATGCCTCCAATTAAAAAAACTTATTTATTAATTACTTATCATTATGAAAATGAAACAAATTTTAAACAGATTATTCCTATTTGGTATATTAGGATCTTTCGTGCTTTTGTACAGTTGTGGTGAAGATGATCCTGAGGAACCTGTAATTGATCCTCCGACTATTTCTATGACAGCTCCAACAGGCGATAACGTAACAATCACTGAGAATACCGCTGATATTACTGTTTTATCAGGTGAGGAGGTTAATTTTACATTTCAAGTTGGTGCTGCAGCTGGAATTAATGTGGTTCGTACTGAGGGAGAAGCGTTCGCCCCAGACCAAATTACATTTTCAAAGAACAGCATTGAAATTCCAGAAGGAGCAACTTCTGCTACAGTCAGTTTTGGTGGAGTTTTTACAGGTGCGGTCCAATCAACAACACAATTTACTGTTGTTGTTGTTGAAGATACAGATGCAAATCAAAGAACAGCTGTATTTACAGTGAATATTACAATAGATGGAACTCCAGCAAAATCTCTGACCGCTCAATTGTTATTTGTCCCAGATAATGATGGTGCTCAAAGACAAGACTCAAAAACATTCTTTTCTTCTAATGTGACAATCGACGAAAAAAACACCTTTAGTGTTGATGATGTTCAAACTGATGCTGTTGAGGTAAATTCTATCGATATTGATTTCGGTTTCTTCCAGGGAGCATCTACAGCTATTAACATAGCTTCACCTACTATCTTCGATGCTAATAATGTTTATGATCTTGATGGCACCTTTGGTTGGGTAGCATTGAATGAAACTAATATGAAACTGACTACCTTAGATTCGGATGCGTTTATAGAAAGAACAACTGTTGAAGAAATTCAGGCTGAATATGATGCCGTATCTGGAGATCCTTCAGCAAGTCTTAACAATCTTGTAGTTGGAAATGTCATCGCGATGAGAACAGATGCTGATAAAGCAGGTGGATCAAAAACATTGTTAGTGTTAATCAAAAATCAGTTTGACGCAAATGGAAACGGAGAATTTGATGATGTAGGAGACTACATTGAATTGGAAATTCTTATTGAAGAGTAAAATTTTCAAGGTAGTTCTGTTCAGAATTACTGAATATGGCAACCCTGACTTTCGAATATTTCGAAGGTCAGGGTTTTTTAGTGTCGATCAGAACCCATAGCTTTCATTACAAATTAGGTTTCTCTACTATGAAAAGTTCATTTGTGTTTTCAATACATTCACAAACCAAAGTATAGAAGCTAAATACTTTTATAATGATGTCATCATTTGAATTATTCTTCTGGAATAAAACAGTCTTTTCCCCTTTGTAAATAAACTCTATTGGGTGATTACTATTTAAGACCAAATCAATTCTTGATTTCAGAGCTACATCGATCCATAACTCCATTCTAAACTTGATTTTAAGTAACAAAGAAGGCTTTAATTTTATGAGATCAACACCTTCTAAGTTATTTTCATAATCGATAAACAGTTTAATAAGTTTGACTATACTACTATCTGAAGAAACATAAAAGCCATTATTCATATCAGACTTAACAATTATTCCATGCATAATAAAATTATTTCGAAAGAGTAAATTCGACACTCGTTCTTTGTGATGATACTTCAAGGTATTTAATGTTAAAAAAACCTTTTGGATCTAAAAGTTTATACAAGCCACTATTTTGAAAAGCATCCAAATACGTGGATTCCGGATTATTATCAAGGTAATTCCAAAAGTCACTCAATCCTCTTGATTTCCCATCAGAATAAATAGTAGACGATAACCATTGAACTTCGGCAATCTTAATTTCTTAATTGCAGATATCTAAGTACATTTTAAATTTCACTACAACATAATTCATGAATATTTTTATAGATTTTTATGAAATTCGCTAGCCTTTTAGCCCTATATTCCTCATTATCATTATTTTCAATAGTATCTCTCCCCATGGGAGGTACTTTTTGAGTTTCAGGAAAAATGAAATATTTTCTATCATTTTTCACAACAACAAATGGCGGATGTGCTGGGTAAAAATCGAATGCTTTAAAAATACTCATACACGATGTATAGGCCACAGACTCGTTTGTCACATCAAGTCTTTCTGGAATTTTAGTGATTATCGCCCTTACAGCTTTTGTTGCAGGAAATGATTTTTTAATAGAATCAAGAGCATAATGAATACCAAATCTGATTCCGGCTAAAAACTTCACTTTGTTCTCTTCAATGAAATTTTCAGAGATATCAACAAATTTTATAATTACTTCTTCACTATCGATCAATTCAATCGACAATTGTACAATTGTATTTAACGGATATCTGCTACTTGGATATTGAATACAAATTGAATCTTTTTTCATCATTGAGTAATAAATTTAATTCCCAATTCATTCAATTCTTCAGTTGTAAGAATTTTTTCATTGCGATAGAACATCGTATTTTCAAACCAATCCTTATTTCTCACAATGTTTCTTAATTCAAAACGCGTAAAACCATCAAAAGTGCTTAGTGCACTCCCTTTTAACATAGGTTCAAAACTATTATCCAACAGTTCAACAAATAAATCTAATCTAAAATGAATTTGACCTCCATTAGCTCGAGAGCGAATCATAGCTTGTAGGATTAAGTTTTTAGGCAAAGCATCCTCATCTACCGAGGATAACCCATTCGCTCCAAACTGCTCAAATATCAAACCTTTATCTCTAGCAAAATCAGATAATTCTGGTACCTCAGGCTTGTGACCAATTTCATTTTTGCTATTAAAAAAACCAAACACAACATCTTTATTCTCAGCATTTAGTAAATTACTCAAATCAGTTGAACCATATGGGCCATCTTTTAAGATATCCTCATATCCCTTTCGAGTACCCCACAAAACTTCAGAGGTATTATTTGTCCTAGATAAGATTAAAAAGTCTTCAAACGCTTCTACACCAAGGTTTTCAGGCAGAAATTTTAACGTTCCCAACTCAATAAAATCATCACTCACAGCAGCTGGATCGTGCTTACCCGCACCATTTATGACTTCTCCATCTTTACCAATATGCTGCCATTCAACTGCACTGCCATCCGTTCTCGATACTGCACTGATCTTACCATCGGAGTGAATCCTCGTCAAACCATCATTGGCATAAATTTCAACTTTTAACCTCATTGCCAGCTCTTTTGCCGACTCTAAGCTACTACAAGATAGTAAACGGATCGGCTTATTTGTAGGCAAACCGGATAATATCTGCGCCAATTCATCAATATTCAGTGAAGTACCATTATCCAGTAAAAATTTATCTCCATCACTGTGTATCACTAAGTCGATAAAATCCGCACCTGTTTTCTGCTCTAGTTTTCCCAGAGCAATTCTAACATCTTCCGTCAAGTCTATAGCATCATCTGAAAGATTAGCACGTACAATATTTCGCCTTAATATATCTCTCAACTCATCAATTGACATGTTAGGTTTTTCCGCTATGTCTTCAAGTACATTACCTGTCTTTCGGTAATTTCTTAAAAGCTTAGCTCTTGCCAATATCGTAGGTTTCAGCTTAGCGAACAGAGAGGCCTTGTTGGAAGGCATCAATAGGCTAACAAGCATCTGAGTAAACTGGCCCTGTTCATATGGATCATCACTAATTTGGTCGACGTATTCAATTATCACCTGCTTAAACGCCTCTATATCTTCCCTGTCAACATCAACACCAAAAGTGCATAGCATCAAGTCTTTTCTAAGCTCTTCAGTACTTTTAGGCAGACTTCCGATGATTGTCTCCTTCAGTGATTGCACAAAACAATCTCTTCTTGTCTCATTGGCCTGATCTATAAATGATTTTAAAGCTTCAGCTGTTTCCAGTAAACTAACCGCATCTAACTCTTGAAGCGTCGCATTCAAAAACCCTATGTAAAATTC
>JBCBHL010000441.1:0-5657 GCA_038525605.1 Bacteroidota bacterium | reverse complement strand
GGCAATTTCCGCTACTCAAGGTGTATTAAGTTATATATTGAAACGGCTGTCATCGTATGACCCGACGGAAATGAATGGTAGCTATGCACATCCACACCTTCAATTAACTGCAAATCATAAACGCCTTCGAGGTATTTTTTGGGTCGCATGGAACCTTTAAAAACCAGCCGTTTCAATATATAACTTAATACACCTTGAGTAGCGGAAATTGCCATAAAAACAACCGCATATCTGTATTTCACAAACAGAAAAACCAGTATGAGAAACAAGACAAACAAACCATCTCCCAGATGTGTCCAGTATTTGAAGAAGACATCCCCTACAGGTGTTCTGTTCTGATTGAGATAAATGACCCAATCACCTTTCTCGAGATTAGGAAGAACAAATGCGCCAAAAATCAGAAAAAGGAAAAAAACACTGAGAAACCACTTGGATGTATTAGAAACCATCTGCCAAATTAAACAGATTATCTCAATAGATACAATCTGCCAATTCCATTTTCTATAAAAGATCCATCAATTTCTTCTCCGCCTCTTCGCATGAAGATTTTATAAAAATAGATACCATTTTCTACGATCCTGCCATCAGCGTCGGTACCATCCCATATCGGATCGGTAACATTCTCACCAATGTTTAATTCCCCTAATTCCTCTATGGTTACCACCCGAATCAACTGTCCTCTCAGAGAGTAAATTCTAACAGAAAACTCTTCCGGAGGTTCTGTTCCTGTCAATGTAAATGCGAACCTGACTCCATTACTGAAGGGGTTCGGAAAAGCCGTAAGCCCTCCTATTGAAGGTTCGGTCGCAATATTAAAATTAATTTCATAGGGCTCTTCACCGGAGGAATTCCCACTTGCATCTTCAGCCTGTACGCGTAAACCATAAAATCCATCTTCCAGATTGCCAGGTTGATATATGATTTTAAAATCTTCTGTTTCCGTAGCAGGAGTCCATTCTACTTCCGGGCTACTAAAACTTATTCTCTCAAAATCGCATCCCTCACACGGCGCTTTCAATGACAACAACATCCCTGCTGTATCAGACTTGAGAAAGAATTCACTTTCGTCTTTTAATCTCACCTGAATAAGAGGGCTTGAAGAAACTATCTCACCATTTTTAATATACCTGCCATCAATGGTCACATCTAAAACCGGACTGGTGCGATCGGGCTCTACTATGAGTAGCGATCTCCTGTTGATCAGGTTATTGTTACGATATTGCTCTGGAATACCTTCAATATTAAAGGCAACAGTGATATCATTTACGCCTCCAAAGCCCACTGTACTGAATACAGGACTGATAAAAACCGTATCACCGGGAGACGGGGCTTTTACAGTAAGAGTGTCAATGAAAAAACTTCTGTTTTCTCTGTTTAATACGGAATAAGTAGCCTTGATCGAATCCTGAAATACAGCTCCCGTATAGTTATAAAAACCAAACTCCGGTTGATAACTTTCACCTTCCTGCACAATATTCGCATCATTCTGATCTATCAGCAAGCCATCTGGAAGTGATTCAAAGGTTACCTGCCATTGATCCAGCTGAGCAGGGGTCTGCCTTGCCTGATCTGAAAAAGACCATTCCAGTTCGATGAAATTAAACTCATTGGCATTTGTCCCTGAAAGATCAAACTGACTACCACTGAAGTTTTCAAGAATAATGTCTCTTTGATCGCCTTTTACGCCATAGATACTGGTGGTGAATTCATCTTCCGAATTTAAAACATCAATTTGCTGACTAAAATCCATCCAGTTTGTTGCTGGACCAATTCTGAGACTTTCGACTTTACCTTCCCCATCGGAACCAACAATGTCAGTCACTAAAGTGAGTGCCTGTTCCAACAACGGATCTGAGCTGCCATTATCAGACAAAATAATTGCCTCACCCGGATTGGCACCTTTTTTCCCGATGGCAATAAAAGGCTGACCATCCACTAGACTAGCGATAGTCTCCGGTAATATTCCAATTTCCCCCAATTTGCTGACAATATTTACCGGCCACTTAGAATATGCAACCTCACCGATATTAAACAATAACACTATATCACCAGCTGCGGACTCATTGATTAAGGAGTCGATAATCGTCACGACAGGACTTCCGGAAGGGTTGATCCCGGTAATGTCCTCTTCAATGAAATTGTATACGAGCTGCGGTCTTCTGCCACATACCAACCTTTGTTTGGTATCATCTCCCTCAATAAAAATAGGTGCATAGGGAATGGCAGACCTTCTGTCAAAAACCAAAGCGTTGAAGGTATTATTGGCACAATCTGGAAACCTGCTTGTTGCCTCAATATTTTGAATAAGGTAATTCGACCCATTGACCAGCATTTTCACATCATCCTTCGTCAATTCAGTATTAGCGTTCCCAAAAGTTTCCACTTGTACAGCGGTACTCTCCGATTCAAACTCCCATGATTTACTAGCAGTCAGGGAAACACCGTCTTTCAATGAGTTTTGCAATTGAGCTGCTGTGGCCTGCCTCCACCCGGTAGGACTATCAGATAAATAGCTAAAACTTGAAGTGACCCATTCGTCACTTTCTGAAGGACCAGGGTTTTCAAGCTTGGTTCGCCAGTAAAATACCTGTCCATCAGCAATACCATCAAAACTAACATCAGTTTCCCAGTCATTTAATAGTGCGGACTGGATAACATTAGATCGCTTCCAGCCACTATCGAAACTTGCAGCAGTATCCAATTCTATCAATACCGATTTTTCGCCTGAGATCAGGTTGGAAAGCTGATAGGTAAGTATCACATTTGTTTCAGGTACAATGCCATAATCAAGTGGATATAGATTTGTGGTACTTCCACTAAAAATATCAAGAGTTAGTAGCACACTATTATTGGATTCGATCAATTCTTCCGTTTCATTAAGCGGATCGATGAAAATCTCAAAAGTACTGGTACCTGTTTCATCAAGTTCAGGATTGCTTCGGATCACGTAATTCAGTGTATCCTGAGTGGTCACAGGAGGATATCTCTCCCTGTCGTAGGATATCACCTCCCCATTTTGCAAGGTCCTCAACACAGCTACCTCAATTGAGTCTGATGTCAGTCTTCCAAAATTTTTAAGAGCAATCTGAATGTTGAATGAATCGGAAGTCGCGACTATTAAATCACCATCGAAAGGCTGAAAATCTACATCTTCTTCACTAATGTCATAATCTGGTTGCCTGGCACCAAACAAAGATAAGGCCGGGTCACCATTTAAGGAGAATTGCTGAACCTGTGCAATATTTGTAGGGCTCGTACTGGACCTGCCAATGTATTCTGCTCCCGTTATTTGCAAAATATCGCCTATTCCTTCACCAAATACGTTTTCATCGGCGTAACCAAATTGAAAGAAAATATCTGAAAAGTTTTTCAGGTTTCTTGATAAGGCAAAGCTGGAACTGGCAATAAAGCCTACCGCTCCCAAATCCGGTGTCAGGATCCAATCATCACCAAAAATTCTGGTGCTGTTGATCGTTTCCGCAGCATAAAAATTTCCAGCATTGCATCCATTAACTAAAAATACAGGATACCTGCCTTTATTGGTATATCCCAGCTCATCATTACTCACAAGGCCTACCTCAATATCACTGGTAGAAGCACTTGAATGACCAAAGAAAGTAACAAGCGACACCCCTTCATTGATCTCGGTTGTTACATCAAATTCTGAAACCGCTTCGCTTTTCTCTTTAGAGATTAGTTTGGAATTACCACCCAGAAACTGGTTATTCAAGACATCTTCAAAATCTTCTATGAATGATCTGAAAGTACTTTGCTCTCCTGCAGTAAGTCCTCCACTTAACAACAATGAATTCTTTCGCCAGAAGTTGTCAAAAGGAAGCGCCTCCATTTCGATCACTTTGTCGAGATAGGCACCTACCTCATCTGATGTGTAAGCGCTGATTCTTCCCGTAGGGATGGATGACTCATAGCCATCGTTAGATAAACCGGATGTAAATGGAATATCTGTCCCCGGATGTCCGTAGGTTGGTACATAATTGATGATTTCGGGTGAGTCCAGTTTGTAAAACCCAGGCCTTGGAGTAAGCCCTTTCCCGATGATGAACAGGTATTCAGGATTTCCTTCGTCCAGCATCATTTCGGAAAACCTCCTGATTGCCAGCGGCGAAGGATCTCCAAAACTAAAAAGGTTATATAAATCAGCAATTTCGGTGATCAAAACCTGATATCCTCCACCAGCTTCCGATGCTCTGTATGCGGCATATCTGGCCACCTGATCCTGTCCTGTTCTCAATTGAGGATGAGTAATAATCAGGTAATCAAAATCTTGCGGGTTGATCTGAGGAAATGAAATCTGTTGCAAGCCGGTAACCTGTAACTGATCGGCACTGATAAGCAACTTTCTTTCTACATTTGTATTTCTTACAATTCCTAAAAAGCTTGTCTCCGATTGATTAACCCCTATCACTATTGGCCTGTTGGCATCTGTGATATCAAATAATTCTGCTGATGGAGGTGGTGTCGTTACCCTGACGAACGACTTACCGTCATTATTTTCTCTTAGGTTTATCACCTGATCGGATGCACCGTCAGAAACAAACTCACGTGGATATTGTACTTCCAGCGTACTGATAGTCAGTCTGTCATTCGGCGCTGTAGGTGTAATTCTTACAAATAAGCTACCATCTGTAGCCACATCACTCCATTGAATGTTGATAGGGACAACTCTGAAATCAAAACCATTGAATATAAATGAACCAAGTAATCTAAGATTGTTTTCATCCGGTCCTACAAAGACGGAAGCGTTGTGCTGATTATTATTGGCACCCACCAGATTAAAAATCAGAGTAGGCAAAGTCACTGATCTGGCTGCCTCAGGCAAAGTTACGCTGATGTCTATGTTCTCGTTGTTTTGTATAGGCGAGGCAGTCCAACCTTCTCCACGATCATATGAACTAAGCGTTATGTTACCACCGGCATATCGTCTGCCATTTGCATATCTCTCATCAAAAAATAACTCTTCTCTGCTATTGTAATAGGTTTCAGCAGCTATCGCCGAAGTATTAGCTTCTGTATATGATTCCATTCTCAGGCCAGCAGTATTGTTCAGGGAATAAGTAAGGAAATAAGCTGCTGAGTCACTAAATAAGCTATGTCCCGGGTGAAGTTGGTTAGTTTCGGCAGAATACAATGACTGATCTTCTAATCCATCGTTGGCCTCTCCGTAAAAATCAAAAGATTGTAACACACCTCCGCTACTGTTGACTCTTATAGCCTGCTCTTCGCCCCTACGGTAAAGTCTGATCCTGCTGGCAGGAATAGAACTAACAGGAAAACCTGCCTCCTCCAACTGATCGCTGGTTATTCTATACATGCCGTCTATGCCGATTTTAAACTTATAATAGGTCTGGTTTTCGTCGATCCACTCGTTACTATATGGCTGACCATACAGTAACGCGCCTGTGAATAACAGCGCTGTAACAAGAATTGAAATTTTTAACCAATTATGCATTTGTGAGAAAGTTTAAAAAGCAAAAATACAAAACATTTTACCGATTGAATTAATAATTCGATCACCTGTAGAATAATTCCCTTTATCTATATTTTTTTACAGATAAAGCAAAGAAGCACCTACCTCATGTTAATCAAATTATTTTACAGTCAACGTAAAATGGGGCTTTAAATTTCACATTATTCAT
>JBCBHL010000440.1:0-5686 GCA_038525605.1 Bacteroidota bacterium | reverse complement strand
GAATACATCAATTCGCCACAGTTTGTAGGTTGTTTTAGTGACACAATTGCGATAAATATCACAATTCATGCAAATCCGGCGGCTCCTTCAAATGCCGATACAGGTGTTGAATTTTTTACTGATTACTATGCTTGTGAAGGTGATGCTACCGTGACTGGAGATGGAACTGAACAACTCTCCGCGCTTCGAACACCGGAAGCAGCCGATGAAACTTACAATTGGTATGAGGATGATGATGGAACTGGTGCTAATCCAGGAGCATTTATAGCTACGGCTAACAGCATCCCTCTGACGACCTTGTCTGCCGCAACGGTTGATTTGGATTTAAGTTCAGCAGGTATATATTATTTCTGGGTCACCAAGGTAACCGATGCTGATCCAACTGTATTTTTCGACGGTTGCGAGAGCCCTGCTACTAGAGTTGCAGTGACAGTATATCCAACTGCAACAGCTCCTAACGTTACTAATGCGCAAGGAACTGTAGGAACAGCACCAAATATTAATTTTGCTTATGCATTCTGTGAAGGAGAAATTACGACTACAACAGAGTTCAATCTTGATCAGACTTTTAATCCATTCATGGGAGGTGCCGGATTAGACAGATCATTTAATTGGTATCAGTCCAATTCAAGTGGTGCTATTACTAATCCGACAGCAATCAGTGTTGCTTCTGCTGATGGCTCTACAGCAACGGCTGTTGAATTGGGACTTGTAGGAGCTGCAGCTCAAACCAGATACTTCCTGGTGACTCATGTAGAAAATATTCGATCTGCAGATGGTAATTTTAACGGTTGCGAGAGTAGCGGTTCCTTAATTCAGGTGGATATTCAGGATGTACCTGTAGCGCCTACTATTGTTGGAGGCAATTCATTTGAATATTGTAACGGCGATGTTGTCAATAATATTTCCGTTACCGGGGAAGGAAATGCAGGAGAAGTCTTTACCTGGTATGATGGCGATGGAGTTCAGGTATTTCAGGGAAGTACAGCAACTGCAACTGACTTATCAATTGTGAGTAGCCTGCCAGCTACTGTAGTTGATGACAGCATTTATACATTTACCATCACGCAAACACAAGACATAGATTTTAATGGATTTACCTTTGCAGGTTGTGAGGGACCAACCCAAACTCTGGAAGTAATAATTCATCCGATTCCTGTTTTGCCAGTTGTTTCTGTCGCAGGTAGTCTGGAAATATGTGTGGGTGAAGCGTTACCAACATTGTCTCTGAGTAACCAACTGCCTGGAGCAACGCTGAGTTGGAGAGATGGAGGTACAGAGGTGAGCACAGCTTCTAACTTTGACCCTGTCATTGATAATTCCGTACCAAGTTCAAATACTTTTACCGTTATCCAGATTGTGGATAATTGTCCTAGCCCGGCGGCAACTGTAACCATCAATGTCAATGCATTCCCGGTCGAACCTGTCATTGCAGGTAATACGCTGGACGGAATGGGAATGGCTGTTAATGATTTGTATGAATTTTGTGCCGCCAGTGATCTCAGTGCTCAAACGCTGGATGTTAGTTCGCCTGATCCAACTTCTACCTACATTTGGTATGCTGGAACGAGCACAGCTAATCCACTCGTGACAGGTGCATCTATCAATTTTGCTGATTTGGACTTTGCCTCAGCAGCATTGGACATCAATACAGCTGGTACCACTACTTTTTATGTGAGAGAAACGAACGCCGAAGGATGCGAAGGTGACGCTAAGCCAGTTCAGGTTGTCATTAACCCATTACCTGTTCTTAGCATTAGTAATCTCAATGCACAATACTGTTTTGATGATGGAGCATTTACGATTACCGGACTTAACAACGGCATGGCCTTGTCTGGTGGAACAGCTGCTTTTAGTATCAGTACCGGAGGACTTACAGATAATGGAGATGGTACAGCGGTAATTGACCCTGGAGCTGCGGCTGTGGCTGCCGGAGAAACAAGAGAAGGGGGGCAGTCTACGCACAGAGTGACCTTTACCTACACAGATGATAACTCCTGCCAAAGCATGCTGGAATTCGATTTTGTCATTGATCCTCAACCGGTTCTGACCATTGAGGCGCCTACATTGGTAGCATGCTTCGATGCTGGCGATATTATACTACAGGGAGTGGTCGATGGGGTTGATGCAACAGGAGGTGCATTTTCGCTGAGTACTTCTGCGGGACTAACAGACAATGGAAATGGTACTGCAACTTTCTCACCTGCAACTGCTGCTATGGCTGCAGGAGAAACTGAGACAGGAAATGCTTCCACACACATGGTAACTTTTACATTGACTGATGGGAACAATTGTCAGAATTCAACAACTGTAACACTAACAGTTAATCCTAGACCTGAATTAGATATAGTACTGGAACTGGATAATACCACATCTATAAACGGATTGAATTACTGTTATGACGATGCATCGATTGTATTTAGAGGCTTTGCTGATGGTGGAGCTGCTACAGATGGTATTTTTAGTGCGCAATTTGGTGGTTTGATTGACAATGGAAATGGAACAGCAACATTTGATCCTGAATTAGCAGCAGGTGGTGCCGGAGAAACAAGAGAAGGTGATGTGTCTACTCATAACATCACTTATACTTACACTGATCCTGTAACCAATTGTGAGAATACAATAGTTCGAACCATCACAGTTTCACCGCTACCTACTCTTGAGTTGATCTATGCATCCGATAACTCAAATATCAATAATACATTCCTTTGCTTTGACGCGGGAATGGTTCAAATCAGAGGGCGAGTAGAATCAGGTGGGTCATTTGTGAATCAAATTGCCGATAATATTACGATCAATACAGGAGGACTGTCATATGATGCTGCAACGGGTATTGCAACACTGGATACTGAAACAGCGGCGATGGCAGCAATGGGTACCATCACTGGTGATGAAACTGTACATACTATCACGATGGTTTATACCGATGCGGTAGGTTGTAGCAATACAATAACTTCTCAAATTACAATCAGTCCTAAACCGGAAGTAAGTATCAGAAATCAGGATGGGTCTGCTTTAACGACATTATATTGTATTGATGACGCAGATCAGACTTTCCAGGCTTTTGCTGATAATGCCGCTGTTACAACGGGCGTTACTTTTACTTTAAATGGGGCTAATCTAACCGTAACAGCAGGACAAGTGACACTGTCACCTTCTACGCTTGGAGCCAACACCTATACTCTGGAAATGACATACAGAAGCGACGTTAATCCTTTCTGTGAGAATGTGGTTACCGAGACTATTGTGGTGAATCCTTTGCCGATGTTGGATGTCGTGCTGGAGTCCGACAATACGACAACAATTGATGGACTTAATTACTGCTATGATGATGCACCGATTGTATTTAGAGGTTGGGTAGACGGAGGTGCTGCTACTGATGGAACATTCTCAGCGCAATTTGGAGGATTGACAAACAATGGCGATGGTACCGCTACTTTTGATCCGGCATTAGCGGCTATCGGCGCTGGAGAGACCAGGGAAGGTGATGTTTCAACGCATGATATTACGTATACATTTACTAATTCTATGACTAATTGTGTAAACACAATTGTGCATACAATTTCCGTATCTCCGCAACCGACCCTGGATATCGTATACGCTGATGACAACACAACTATAGATAATACCGCTTTGTGTTTTGATGAAGGATTGGTCGAAATTAGAGGAAGAGTAGAATCGGGAGGTTCATTCGTCAACGAAATAGCTGATGATATTACGATCAATACGGGCGGATTAACCTACAATGCGAGTACGGGAATTGCCACCTTGGATACTGAAGCTGCAGCATTAGCGGCCAGCGGGACAGAAACCGGTGACGAAACCACTCATATGATTACGATGGTATACACCGATCCACTAGGTTGTAGCAATACGCTCACCCATGAGATTACAATCAGTCCAAGACCTGAAGTGAGTATTAGAAACCAGGACGGATCGACCTTGACTACCGCTTATTGTGTAGATGCGCCGGATCAGACTTTCCAGGCTTTTGCTGACAATGCCGCTGTAACAACTGGAGTCACCTTTTCATTAAACGGTACAAATCAAACAGTGACGAATGGTCAGATTACCATAACACCAGCAAATCTTAATCTTGGAGGTAATACTCTGATAATGACCTATATCAGTAATGCTGATCCTTTCTGTCAAAATTCCATTACTGAAACCATCACGATCAACCCGTTACCAGATGTTGATATCGTTCTTGAATCTGACAATACAACCAGTATTGATGGATTGAACTACTGCTATGATGATGCAGTAGTTATCTTCAGAGGATTGGCTGATAATGTCGCTGTGAATGATGGAACGTTTTCTGCACAGTTTGGTGGACTTACGGATAATGGAGATGGTACTGCTTCTTTCGACCCGGAAATTGCTGCTATTGGAGCAGGGGAGACAAGAGAAGGAGAAACTTCAACTCATGACATTACATATACTTATACGAATCCAATCACAAATTGTGAAAACACTATTGTACGAACCATCACAGTATCGCCTCAACCTACATTGGATATTGTATACGTAGATGATAACTCTACTATCAACAATACCTTCTTATGTTTTGATGCTGGTTCGATTCTGATAAGAGGTAGAGTAGAATCAGGAGGTGTTTTTGTCAATGAAATAGCTGACAATATGACTATTAACACAGGTGGATTAACCTATGATGCAAGTACAGGAATTGCTACTTTAGATACTGAAATAGCAGCTATATCGGCCAGCGGAACAGAGACAGGTGACGAAACCACTCATATGATTACGATGGAGTACACAGATCCCTTAGGTTGTAGCAATACGCTCACTCACGAGATAACAATCAGTCCAAGACCTGAAGTGAGTATCAGAAATCAGGATGGCTCTCCTTTGACTACCGCCTACTGCGTAGACGAACCGGATCAGATATTCCAGGCATTTGCCGATAATGAAGCAGTTACGACAGGGGTGACCTTCACACTTGATGGTGTAAATCTTACGGTTACCAACGGTCAGGTGACAATTTCTCCTTCTACAAGGACACCTGGTGACTATGTGTTGCAGATGAGATATGTCAGCGATGTTAATCCTTTCTGTGAAAATGTGGTATCGGAAACTATCACTATCAATGCATTACCCGTAGTAGACATTGTACTGGAGTCGGATAATGCTGTCGGCATTGATGGACGTGGATTTTGTTACGATGATGATCCGACAGTTTTCAGAGGTTTAGCAGATAATGTTGCCGCAGCTACCGGTACATTTTCAGGTCGCGGAATAACAGATAATGGAGATGGAACTGCAACTTTTGACCCTGAACTTGCCGCTAATGCTGCAGGACAGGGCAGAGAAGGTGATCCTACAACACATGACATTACTTTTACTTATACTGACTCTGAAACCAAAACTGTACGCGTGATTACGTTTTCGCAATTGGTATCAGAGTCAGTATAAGTAAAAGTAATCACGCGTACAGTTTTGGTTTCGCCTCAACCAACAGTCGACATTATATACTTGTCTAACAATAATTCTATACAGAATTCCAGAATTTGTTTTGATGAAGGTCTGGTGCAAATGAGGGGTAGAGTTGAAATTGGAGGAGGATTCCAGGACAGGATAGCTGATAGCTTTACAATTTCATCCGCAGGATTAACATATGATGCATCAACTGGGATTGCCACATTGGATACTGAGGCGGCAGCTTCTG
>JBCBHL010000439.1:0-5715 GCA_038525605.1 Bacteroidota bacterium | reverse complement strand
AATGATCCGGAGTACAAGGAATTTTTTGGAGATAAACCGCCAGCTGTTTTTCACTTTAAAAATGGTACATCAGGGTTCAATTTTGATATGGATCATGATTTTAAATGGGTGGATTCTTTGAAAAGGAATTTCCAGGGGAACAGCATCACCACCGGGGAAGACAATACAAGTATTGAATATGATTTCTAACGATTGCTATCAAATTGCAGTTAAAAAAGGTTAAAGCACTATCAAAAAGACTGGTTTCCCGTAAATTTGAAAGAATAAGTATTTTCATATATGAACAGAACAGCTATAAGATGGGTGATAATATTGATGAGCTTCTCATTAATTGGCCTGATTATATTTCAATTGTACTGGATCAATTCCGTTTTACAGGCTAACAATGAGAGATTTCGCAAAGATGTAATAGCTGCTATGAACAATGTAGCGGTAAAGCTGGAAAAAAAGGAAGTCTTTGTGCTGGCGATGGACAACTTCAGCACCAACTTTACATGGTTGCAACCTCAGGTAGGTACTGGTAATGATGACGGGAGTATTGAGCTGTATGAAACGAAATTCGAAAAGAAGACCTTTAGCCCGGATGAAATCGATGAGTTCACCCTGGACACCATTCTCAAGAGAATTGAAATAGAACACTCTCTGGCCAAAGATTATGTGATCAACCTCAACGATACCAGGGAATTTGATGTAATGCTAAATGCCAAAATCACTGGGGATAACCAGTATTTTATTGGTGAAAAGAAAATAGATTCTGCCAGGCAGGCACAGGAAAAAATCAGGATTAACATTCAGAAGTCCGATAAGAAAACAAAAATGGCCGCCAATATTTTTATCAAAGAGCTACTATTTTCCGATAAACCACTGGAACAACGACTCGAACCAAAAGTACTGGATTCGCTATTATATGAGGAGTTGAACAACAAAGGCATTGACATCAGCTATCGCTATGCTGTTCTGGATAATTCCAACCAAAATGTATTTCTAACAGGAAACACTATTAAAGAGGAAGGATTGAAATTCGACAGCAGCCTTCAAAAATCTGATATGCGGGTAAGTCTGTTTCCCAATGATATAAAAGGAGAGGCAGCATTTCTCACCATTAGCTTTCCGGATAAAAATTCTTTTCTTTTCAAAAAAATCTGGACTACCCTGGCGTCTTCACTCGTTTTGGTATTGATCATTGTATTTTGCTTTACTTATTCCATTCGGACGATTATCAGGCAAAAGAAGCTATCAGAAATTAAGAATGATTTTATCAATAACATGACCCATGAGTTCAAAACACCAATAGCCACTGTTTCTCTGGCATGTGAAGCCCTTCAGGATCAGGAGATACGGGAAAAAGAGCTTTTCAGGGAACGATATATCACTATTATTCAGGAAGAAAATGACAGGCTGGGGTTGCAGGTCGAAAAAGTGTTACAAATGGCTACTCTTGACAAAAAAGACCTGAAGATCAAAAAAGAGTTCCTGTCACTACATGACATCATCAAAGATGTAGCTGAAAAGATGAACATCCAGATTTTGAACAGGGAGGGCATTTTATCACTTGAGTTAACCGCTGGCAATGACCAGCTGGAAGGTGACCCGGTGCATCTGACAAATGTTGTTACGAATCTGCTGGATAATGCCAATAAATACTCTTATGAAAAGCCTGAAATAGACATTATCACCGAAAGTAACACCGATGGGATTTTGCTAAAAGTAAAAGACCGGGGTATTGGTATGACCCGCGAGGCTATCAAAAATATTTTCAATAAATTTTACAGAGTCCCAACAGGCAATGTACACAATGTAAAAGGCTTTGGCCTTGGCCTTGCATATGTAAAAAGTATGGTAGAAGCTCACGGAGGTAACATTTCTGTAAAAAGTGAAATAGGAAAAGGCAGCGAATTCAACATATATTTACCATTTTTGACACATGAGTAACAAAATCTTAATAGTAGAGGATGATCCAAATCTTGGACAGATTTTAACGGAATACCTGAGCATGAAAGGTTATAAAACCACGCTTTGCAAAGATGGGCTGGAAGGACTGGAGACCTACAGGAAAGCCACTGGCTTTGACATGTGTATTCTGGATCTGATGATGCCTAAAATGGATGGGTTTTCTGTTGCTAAGGAAATCCGTAAAAATGATGAAAAAACACCAATCGTTTTTTTAACTGCCAAGTCTATGAAGGAAGATGTAATCGAAGGCTTAAAAATAGGTGCTGACGATTACCTTACCAAGCCTTTCAGCATGGAGGAATTACTGTTGAGAATCAAAGCAATTCTCAAAAGAGCCAGTAGCAGCCAGGAAGAAAAAAAGCTCCCTCAGGAATTCAGGTTAGGGAATTTCATTTATAATTTTGATCATCACCTGTTAAAATCGCCTACCAAAGAGATCAAACTTACCGGCAAAGAGAATTCGTTACTCAGGATGTTCTGTGAGAATTTTAATCATACGGTAGACAGAAGTCAGGCGTTGAAGGCAATCTGGGGAGATGATAGCTATTTCAATGCCCGCAGCATGGATGTTTATATCGCCAAGCTTCGAAAATACCTGAAAGAAGATGACAAAATACAGATTATCACTGTACATGGACAAGGCTTCAAACTTGTGAAGCTCAATTAATTTTAGTAGCTTCTATTCAGGAAAGGATATAATCACATAAAAGTAACATTAGTTATTCCGCGTGATCATTTTTCTTTAGTATCTTTCCGTTTGCTACATACCTAAAATTATATTTGTTTATGAAAATAGTCCCCTCTATTACTGTTATTAAAGGAAAGACAATCAGACTTACAAAAGGTGATTTCAATAGCGAAAAAGTCTATGACGTAAGTCCGCTTGAAGTTGCCACAAAGTTTGAAGATGCGGGAATAGAGAGGATTCACCTAATTGACCTGGAAGGTGCTAAAAAAGGAAGCCCTGTAAACTATCCGACACTGGAAACCATCTCTGGCTACACAGATATGAAAATCAACTTTGCAGGCGGTATTCATACAGACGGTGATATCAGCAAATCATTCGAATTTGGTGCCACCAGTATTACCTCAGCTACAATTGCAGTTTATGATAAAGAGCTGTTTACCTCATGGCTGATGTCCTATGGCAGATCAAAAATTGCCTTAGGAGCCGATAGCCTCAACGGACTCATCAGAATTGGTGGATGGCAAAAAAGTACAAAAATTGATTTGTTTGACCATATTGGTTACTTCTACGAAAGAGGCTTACAATATCTCAAAACTACTGACATCTCCAAAGATGGTGCTCTTGAAGGCCCTGCATTTGATTTGTATCAAAAAATCATGGAGAAATTCCCGGATATCAAAGTATTTGCCAGTGGTGGTATCAGAAATATAGATGACATCAAAAAACTAAAAGATTTGGGCATCTATGGCGTGATCTTTGGCAAAGCATTCTATGAAGGTAACATCACCCTGAAGGAATTAGAATCTCTCATCGCTGAGGATAAATAGAAAATTAATAAAGGCTTTGCTGTAAAGTAGATAACAAGGAGAAAATAGAAATGCAATTAAGCTATTCCTTATCTTTTGTTTCCGTTTCCTCGTACTTTGATTTGTAGAAATAGTAAAGAAGTATATTATACTTTTTTGCCTTGGGAGCAGCTGTTTGTGTACTATCTTCTTTGTTTGCTGACTTTTTGCTTAGAGTGCTGATGGGATTATCAGAACCATTGACGACTGCTTTGGTGTTTTTAATCGGTTTTAAACTGCCTGATTCTTCAGCATCAGTATTAGCATTTTCCGGCTCTTGTCTGTTAGCTTCTTCATTATCGCTCTCTGTGCTTTGGACCTTTTTGCCGAACTCCTCCGGATCACCTTCCTGCGCCTGAAGCGCACCAGCAAATCCTGTGAGGCAGATTAATGTTAGCGATAATATAATAAGCTTTCTTACCAAAACATGTTAAATTTAATAATTAATAGACGACTAGGAGGGAAAAAGGTTTTCAAAGAGGGCTTTTTTAACATTTTTTTTAAAATATTCTTTATATAGTGCTATAGGATTCCTTTTTATTTACATCACACAATTTAAAATGAACTAAACACGGATAAAATTTATTTAACATATACTAATATTTCCGAAAGAACTATATTAATTTATCACAAATACATGGGTGATTTCAATAAGATAATCAAAAGAGATAAACCTGTACTGGTAGACTTTTATGCTGCCTGGTGCGGTCCGTGCAAGATGATGCCTCCCATTCTCGATGATCTGAAAAATCGAATGGGCGATAAAGCGACTATTATCAAAATCGATGTAGACAAAAATCAACATTTAGCAAGGAAACTGAGCATCAGAGGAGTACCAACGCTCGTCTTATATAAAAAAGGGAAGATTGTGTGGAGAGAGTCGGGTGTCAGGCAAGCAGGTGAACTGGAAAAAATCATTAGCAATCATCTGTAAAAGGTTTCTGTGAATACGCCAAAACTTGATCATATCGTGTATGCTGTTCCTGATTTGGATGAGGGTATCAGAAATATTCATGAAAAATTAGGCGTCATGCCTGTTTATGGCGGCAGACATTTGTTGGAGGGCACACATAATGCCTTGCTAAGGCTGGCTGATGATTGCTACTTTGAAATCATCGCACCGGACCCAAATAACAAAAACGTTCAAAGTGCCAGGTGGATGGGTGTTGATTTGGTTCAATCTCCATGCATCAGTAGATGGGCAGTGAAGTCAACTAATATTCATAAAGATCTTGCTTATCTGGCCAAGATTGATCAATCGCTGGGTCATTCCAAAGAGGGCCAGAGATTGACCGATGCTCAGAATTTACTCAAATGGGAACTGTCTATCCCTCTCCCCGAACCTTTAGTGGAAACAATTCCTTTCCTCATCGACTGGAAAGATTCCGTTCATCCGTCTAAAGGCTTAGAGGACCATTGCGAGATAACATCATTGGAAATTTGTAGTAAGAGGCCTCATGAGCTTGGAAAGCTCCTAGATTCACTTGAAATTGAACAGGAAGTACAGTACTCGTTAAAAAATAAAATACAGATAACGGTATCATGCCCAAAAGGAGAAGTAGTACTCGAGTAAAAGTGCCTAAATGGAGAAATGCTTTCATCTCGTCAAAGCGCCAACTACTTTATTCCAGGAAGAAGAGGAACTGATTAATCATGACACTTTCCTTAGCAACTGATGGCATGGGAGAAGTTCCTATTTTCAATAATCAAAATTGAAGTAATTTTACTACGTGAAGGTAAAAGATCAACAGAAAGTAGCTGACTTGTTTAAAGCAACGCTGGAGCTCACAGAAAGTGTAGGACTTGCCGGATTGAAAATGTCCGAAATAGCACGTCATGCAAATCTTGCAAGTGGTACAATCTACGTCTATTTCAACAGCAAAGAAACATTGTTAAATGAGCTTTACAGTAAGCTGAAAAAAGAGAGTATTAATCAATTGCAAATTGATCGAACGAACAGTTCTTTTAAGATTGAATTTAAGAAGGTTTGGCTGGCATCACTTGCCTATCGGTTAAAACATCAAAGGGAAACAATATTCATGATGCAGTTCAGGAACTCTCCTTTTATAAGTGATTACAATAAATCTATTACTGATCAATATCTTGTAGAATTGGAATCATTTATTTGTCGGGGAGTTGATGAGCAACTTATCAAAAATATCGATATCCAAACACTTATTGCTACAATTTTAGGCTTGCTTAACGAATTTAGCATGATTTACAGTCCTT
>JBCBHL010000438.1:0-5718 GCA_038525605.1 Bacteroidota bacterium | reverse complement strand
GACAGAAAGTGTAAAAAGACAATTATAATTTAAATTTAAACATCTGTCTATCAGGTATTTATAAAAAAATCACTTTTCTTTTGTAACTTCTACTGCTTTGGAGCGTCTTCAAATTGAAATGTCAAAAACTCTATTCAATAATAATATTTTACCCCTGGCGGACAGGATGTTCAGATATGCAGTGAGCATGTTGCAAAGCAGTGCTGTTGCAGAGGACATCGTTCAGGATTCTTTATTGAAAATATGGGATCGTAGGAAAACGCTTAATACGATCCAAAATACGGAAGCCTGGGCAATGCGTGTTGTTAGAAACGGATGTCTGGATAACATTAGGGCAAGTAGGTTTACAGCATTCGAGCAGAGTCACGAAAACAAGCTATTTGTAAACAACGAAGACACTATGGTTTATCAGGATCAACAAAAGTGGTTTGATGAAGCTATCAATTCCTTACCTGACAAGCAGAAAGAGGTTTTTCATTTGCGAGAAGTGGAATGCCTTACCTACCATGAGATTTCAGAAATCATGGGAATCGGCGAGAGTGATGTAAAAGTCAATTTACACAGAGCTCGCAATAAAGTGAGAGAAACAATGAAAAAAGTAGATGCTTATGGAGTCAATAGAAACATTGCTGGATAAATACTGGAAAGGTGATACGACTCTCGAAGAGGAAAAGATTATCAAAGAATATTTCCGAAAAAAATCGGAAAATTCGAAATCTCCTGACATTCACAAAGGTGATTTAACACCTTATTTTGGAGAAATCCAGAGAAGGAGCGAAATGACTTACCAGGGAAAAGTTCCCGGATTCAAAATTTCATTTAACAGAAACTGGGTTTCACTTGCTGCTACAGTTGTAATTGGCATCATGGCTGGTTTTATGACTTTACAGCAAAACGTAACCAAAGATCCATATCTGGTGGAAGATCCTGAAAAAGCGCTACAGATAATGAAAAGTACTTTTCAGATGATTTCAAACAATCTGGACGAAGGAAAAAAGTATTCATCAGAGATTAATAAGATTAATAAAACTCGACAAATATTAGAAACAAATTAAAAAGGTTAAAAACGATTAAAAATTGATACAATTATGAAAAAGATATTATCAGCATTCGTATTTATGATTTTTTCTGTTGCCGCGATGGCCCAGAGTCCGATCATTGAAAAATACATGGACAAATATGAAGGAAACGAAGACTTCACTAAAGTTTCCCTAAATGGAAGAATGTTCTCATTATTTGCACAACTGGAAGGTGGCACTGAAGAAGAAAAAGAATTTATGGAAGCAGTGTCAAAAATTCAGGGCCTTAAAGTGCTCGTTGGAGAAAAAGTAGAAGATGCACCTAAACTGTTTAAGCAAGCTACAGCAGAAGTTGATAAGGCTGGTTACGACGAGTTGATGACTGTGAAAGATGCAGATGAAGACATGAAATTTTCCATTAAAGAAAAAGGAGGTGTTATCGAGGAGCTTATCATGGTAGTTGGTGGAAACAAAAGCTTTGTTCTGCTTAGCCTTTATGGTGAGATCGATCTAAATGCGATTTCTAAAGTTGCTAAAAAAATGGATGTTGGCGGTTTTAGTAACCTCAGTCGCTTAGGGAATGACGGTGACGGTAACTAAAAACAATCACTATATGCGTATATATACAGCAATCATTATTTTCTTAATGATCAGCATTCAGGGGGCCTTCGCACAAGAGGGTCCCCTGAAGAAGTTTACTGAGGAAAATACGGAAGCTAGTCTCCCAAGGTTTTCAAAAATCTGTTTGTATCCAAGTACATTGCGAATGATCAATATTTCTCAGAATCAAGACTATAATGAACTGGTCAGCGATATTGATAAAATATTGATTTATGTGCTTAGTCCTGAATTTCTGGAAGCGACCGATGTACATGGTTTTCTCAAAACTTACCGTGACATGGGGTATGAAGAATATGCTTCCGTAAAGAGTTCTACACAAAATCTGGTGATTTTGGGAGAAGGCAGCGAAAAGGTAATCGGTCTGTTAGGCGGAGAAAACATGGGGAATTCTTTATTGTTTTATATGAAAGGGCAAATAAACTGGCAAAAAATCCCGGCACTCATGGAAACGCTTAAAAGTAATGAAGTGGTTGATATCTTCAATTTCAGAGAAGGATTTAACTAACTATCATTTAAATGGTCAAAAATTTACTCAAATCACATAGTTATAATAGCAATTCGCAATCATATCATTTTAAATTATCCCTCGGTACATCCGTAGATTTCATTGATATCTAGTTTTAAATCCGGGATTGACTGCTTCGTATGCTCAATATGTACTTACATTAGATGCAGCCAATTGATTAAAACTGATTCTCATCTTACTGAGGTATTTTTTGTTACTGAATTCTTTTTATATTTTCCGGTTAGAAAAATTAATTGATCTTCAGAATCAGTATGACGAGAAATTTAAATACCTATTTAACTATTGCAAAAAACTCAAAATAAAATATGAATACAACCTTGGAAATTAAAAATCTGACCAAGCATTATGGCCGGGTGCAAGCTGTAAACCAGCTAGACCTCACTGTAAAGCCTGGTGAGATTTACGGTATCTTAGGTCCAAACGGTAGTGGAAAAACTACAACCTTGGGCATGATACTTGACGTAATCGCGCCTACTTCAGGTGATTACAGCTGGTTCGATGGAGAAAATAAAGTAACCAGCAGACAAAAAATCGGATCTATTTTAGAGACTCCTTGTTTTTACAGTTATATGACTGCTGTTCAAAATCTACGAGTGGCAGCACACATCAAAGAATGTTCATTTGACAGAATCGACGAGGTATTGAAACGTGTCAATTTATATGAACGTAGAAATCATCCATTCAAAACTTTTAGTCTTGGTATGAAGCAACGCCTGTCTATTGCGGCAGCCCTGCTGGCTAATCCTCCGGTCATGATTTTGGATGAGCCAACTAACGGACTCGACCCTCAGGGAATTGCGGAAGTACGGGGTTTAATTAAAGACATCGCTGATGAAGGCAAAACGATCATTATCGCAAGCCATTTATTGGATGAAGTACAGAAAGTCTGTACGCACTTTTGCGTCATGAGAAGAGGACACAAACTCCACGACGGTAGTGTTGCAGATATCTTGGGCGAAACCAATTATGTAACGGTATCTGCTGAATCAGAAGAAAACCTTCAGACTGTAGTGAAAAGCTTCGATGGATTTCAGGGTATTGAAAAAGAAGGGCTTGCAGGTTTTTTGGTGGAACTGAAGGATGGTTTTAGTTCGACAGACTTAAACAATTATTGTTTTTCCCAAGGTCTTACACTTAGTAAGCTTGACCCTAAAACAAAATCACTGGAAGAGGAATTTTTAAAAATATTGTCAGAAAAATGATCGTAAAAGCATTTCAATTAGAGTGGCTGAAAGTACGTCACTATCGGGTTTTTTGGGTTCTTCTGGGTTTATATTTACTTTCTCTGATCGTTCTTACTTCAGGAGGGGCAGTATTTTTAGAGTTCCTAAAATACAGAGGATTAAAATGGGAAGGAATCGATCCTACCATAATCCCTATTTATGATTTCCCCGACGTTTGGCATAATAATGCCTGGCTGGGACACTTCACAAAGATATTTCTTGCTTTTATAGTTGTGATATCAGTTACCAATGACTGGACTTTCCATACGATGCGTCAAAACATCATTGATGGCATCAGTAAAAAAGAGTTTATCCTGTCAAAAATTATATTGATCGCATTTCTGGGAGCAATCAGTACTGTTTTTCTCTTTGTCACCAGTTTTCTGATAGCGTTAGTTTATTCTCACACTCACGCTGTCAGCGACATGTTTTCTAATTTGGAATTCTTGTTTCTGTACTTTGTAGACATATTCAAGTACTGCACCTTCGCGCTTTTTATGACCATTATCATGAGAAGGCCAGGGTTTGTCATTGTATTTCTAATCTTTTATTCTCTAATTATAGAACCAATCGTAGGTGCCATATTGAAATTCAATCCGAATATCAATGAGGTAACAGGTTGGATAGAACCGTGGCTTCCATCTAATTATTTCAGTATTACAAGTGGTTTAATTGAAGTTCCATTTCCCCGATATTTTTTACAGGAAGTACAGGAAGGAATTTTGTGGTATCCGCTGTTTATAGCGATTGTCTGGTCTGCGGTTTTTATTTTACTATCAGCCAGAAGACTGATAAAAAATGATGTCAGGTAGCTTTCTGATTAACTAATCACATTAAAAAAAGGGTTGTTGAAAGTACGGAAAGCATTTCAACAACCCTTTTGCATTTAAAGCAGGTTGTTTTGAATATAACCTATTGATGTTTCAATACTTTTCAGTGGGTCTTTGCTATTGTCGTGCTCTACAAAGAAGTATTCTAAGCCTGCCAGCTCCTGATTTGCAAAAATGGTTTTAAAATCCACACTTCCGGAACCTACATCAGCGAATTTCCCATCGCTACCCATATCTTTAACATGCCAAAGGGGTATACGACCAGAATACTTGCCAAAGAAATCTTTGACATCAAATTTTGCTTTAGTAATCCAATACAGATCAAGTTCCATTTTAAGTAAATCAGGTTCGGTGTTGTCCAGGATGTAATACATCGGCACCTCCCCTTCCATAGTCTGAAACTCAAAATCATGGTTGTGATAACAAAGCTGAATCCCTTGTTTTTTCGCTTTCTCTCCAGCAGTATTCAATAAATCTACAACCCTTTTATAATCGTCGAGAGACGTTCTTTCCTCTTCTCTCAAATAGGCAAGCACAGCATACTTTTGACCAATTTCATTCATTTCATCCAATGCTTTTTCCCAATTGTTTGACAGGGTTCCGACATCATCCGGATTGGCAATTCCGGTTGAGTAATGGCCACTGATGGGTGTCAAATTAAATGATTTAAGAAGCTTTTTGTAGGCGAGAGCTTTCTCTCCGTAGAAGGTACTTGCTCCGTGCCCTGCACTTTCAATATGTGTGTAACCAACTTCTGCTACCTTTTCGAGCGTTTTTGCCAGGTTTTTACTGATTTGATTTCTTACAGTGTATAGTTGTACCCCTATCGCCCGGTTAGCCGGGGTAGCATTGCCACAACCTGCAAGGAAAAAACTTCCCGCTGCTAACACACTGGATTTTTTTATAAATGAACGTCTGCTTTCCATTACTATGAAATTTTAAAAAATATTAATTAACCATTTTTTCGAAAATAAATCCAGTCCAGCGGATAGAACTTCTCTTTGGCTTCTTTATTATCAAAAGTCTTAAAGACGAAGAATAAGTCAGCTTTACCTGATTGTTCGATCTGCATTACAGGCCTGTTATCTTTGGGTACATCTATAGAAATTTTTCCCGCCAGTTTACCTTCAGGACTACCTAATCGCAACTCAACTACACCATTGATTGATCTACCTGAATCATCGCCCAAATAACCAAATTCTATCTCTTCTACTTCGGTAAGATCAATGGATTTAAAGGAGATAAAGGAGTTATTATAAATATCATTGACAAACTTTCTCTCATCTTTAAAGTCAAAAATCACCACCTGCTCTCCTTCATCAAAGGATTCTGCCTCTACGAACGGATTTCTTAGGATAATCTGATCTTTTGACAGAATAGACTCCATCTCGTTTGCTCCATTATCCTCATATGCTGCAGTCAAAACGTACATTCCCTCAATATTTGAGGTTTCTCCTTTGTCAAACGCATAAGCACCAGTGCGCGGGAAAGTTAGTTCT
>JBCBHL010000437.1:0-5734 GCA_038525605.1 Bacteroidota bacterium | reverse complement strand
ACAATTAAATACTTACCAATTGATCAAATATGGTTTAAGAGATGGTAGTTTATATGAATCTGTACCAACAACTGACACTATCACACACCCTGTACTTGTCGTTCCTGATAGTTTAGTGTTGAGCCCGGCAAACGATGAAACACTAGATATTTCATGGTACTATAGTGCTCAAGACGTTAGTGGATTCAAGATTTATGTTTCCAAGATTAATAGTTCGACTAGTTTTAGAAAAGATACTGTATTCACTATTTCGGATCCCAACCAGCGAGATTTCAATTATTCATTTGGCTGGCCAAATCAGTCAGTGGAAGTGAGCATAGAAGCATTTGATATCAGAAATGGCTCAACTTTTTCATCTGCAAAAACTGCTATTCAATCAACCACTTACCCTCAGATTGAAGCACCGATTAATGTAACTGCTACTCAGGACAAAATAAATCATATTGAAATAAAATGGGACAGTAACACAAAGAACATTTCCTATTTTTTAATATACTCTGATTCGGGCCCTGGTTATGTTTCTGATACTCTTTCACCTGAACGGCGTAGCTTCAGGCATATTACTAAGTTTAACAGTACTTACTGGGTTGATGCTTTTTTCCAAAGTAATGACGGAGGGTCAACAGTTAGTGTTTATGGCACAGCGGCATATGGCCAGGTCAAAAACGGGACAGCTAACCATATCACCAATGTCACTGCCTCAATGGAATCCCTTGATCATCCTGAAAAAGTAAAAATAACCTGGTCATATGCAGCAGACACTTCCAGGGCTGATAATATGATCAGAATTTACAGAGATAATGAATCTATCGCCTTGCTGAACCAACAGGCTGGAAATGAAATCATCTATTACGATGAAGATGCTGTTCCAGGCAAAGAATACCTTTACGCAGTGGCTGAAATAAGTCCTGTAGACAGTATTATTTCTTCGGGAGCCGATCTGGGTTCAAGAGCCTCTGATGGTGTCATCAATGGAAGCATTTATACTGAAAGAGGAGGCATTGGTGTAGAAGGAGTCGGGATAACTGCCAGAGCAGTAATAGATGGAATTGTCTATGAAAAAACTGGTATAACGGATAGTGATGGAGATTATAAACTGGAAAATATCTACTATGGAAACGGGGTTGATTACACCTTAACTGCTAGTTATGCCAATCATGTCTTTGCAAACAATGGTGAAGAAGTTTCTGTCACATCAGAATTTCCGATAGCTCATGCACCTACTATATTTGACAAGACTGCCTACCTAATTGAAGGTCGTATTGCCAGAAAAGATGCGATATTTGGTATCGAAGGTCTGGATATTGCCCTCTACACAGAAAAAGCTGATGGTAGTGTTGCCGAGGAATTGGTACAAACTGATAGCGTTGGCAACTACAGGTTTCAGGTCAATCCTTTTGATGCGACCATAGTAAACTACAAAGTACAAGCTAATACTTCACAGAATGTAGTTACTTCTGACAACAGAAATGCCATTACAGAATATAATTTCAATGTCTCAGATCACCAATTTACGCCTGCGAATATCCTGGCATCATCTTTAGGAGTTGTAAGGGCAGATTTTACTGAAATTACGCAGTACAATGTAACGCTTTCAATCAACAATGTCTGTGGCCCAATGTCAGGAACATCTTATCGGGTAAGGATCAAATCTGATGACGGTAAGTACCTCAAGTCATTTGCTACAGGACCAAGCGGTCAGTTAGACGTGCTACTTCCTCCTTTCAACTATGAACTCAGAGTAAATAGTGCCGAAAATCCAACCAGCGAAATTATCGAGGTAGTAAAATACCTAAGCGTCCGACCTGTAAATCTGAATGTCTGGGACCTTCATTTACAAAAAGAATCAGGATCAGCTGCGGCCACAACAGATTTAAATAATCTGGAAGGTAATTTTGTATACCACAAATCACCGGAAATCGCAATTGACGTCAAAAAAGAGAATAGCGGAAGTCCTGTAGCGGTGAATCGTTATACCTGCAATGGAGTGAATGCCCCTATTTTGGAGCAAAATGAGCAATATGTTGTTAATCTGGGTGTAGCTGAAACATTCTCATCTACCTGCCCGGTAAATGAGGGGTTCCTGATTGTCAAGAACAGCGCTGCAACAGTTATTGAAGATACTGTTTACTATGATGCAGACAATGCACGTTTCCCTGATTATGCATTTACCGCCGGAGAACCAAACATTGTAGCACCGTATACCAGAGCACTCGTGGTAGAATACCACACTACTGAAGGTGGGTATCAGGGTGAGAAATCTATTGCTGTACTGGTGACAGGATCAAAAGGGTTGCCCGGTAGTGATGTGATCGTTTCTTTACCTACCAATCAATTATTTGTACCTCTATTTGTCTTAAGAGATCCTCCGGGAGACGAAAGCTACAGTTACATTGAAAAAGGAGCCACTTTTGAAAAAACACTGACTGTCAGCAAAATGAGTTCCTCCGGTGGTGGAATAAGAGCTGAAGGAGTTACCTCATTCTTCGGTGTAGGAGTAGCATTGGAAAGCATCACAACTTTTGGAGGAGGAGATGGAGAGTCCGCTGCTTTTAATCTCAACTATGAAGCAACCGAACGCTATCAAACTGCAGAAGAGGCTGCTTTAGAGCATGATTTTGTTACAGGTCCTTCGGCAGACCTGGTTGTTGGGACAGGTCTTGCAACTGGTTATAGAATCTCAAACAGGATCAGCATCGATCCTAATAATCCGTGTCTGATTAAAAATGATACGGAATATGATCTGTCAGTAACTGGTATTGGTACCCAATGGGCTTATTCGACAGATTTCATCAATCGTTTGATCAATGACTACACTGCGAAGAAGGCTGACCCCAATTTCAAATTTACGAAAGACGGACAAACCATGGATAAAGTAAAAACCAATGAATATCTGGAGGTACTCATCAAAAACTGGCAGGAAGTGATTCATTATCATCAGAATTCCAGTGTACCTCATTGCAACGTCTGTGAAACAGCTGGACTTCCCGAAGCTTTCAAAACTGCATTGACAAATCGCACGGACTATACAACATTCTGTAATAAAATAACCAGAGATGATCCATTGCGTCAAGACAGGAAACTGCTGAAAGAGTTCACATGGACTGAAGAGCTGATGAATGATTACAAAAAGTTTCGTATTCTGAAGTCAGAATTAAAGGAGGAACTTAAGAATTTCTTACCTTATCAAAAGCCAAAGTCCACAGAGGAAGCTGTTAACATTACACAGAAAATAATTGACAAGATCGATAAGGAGTTGATAAGAGAATATGAACGATTATATGGACCGGATATACAAAACTTCACCTTCAGCGCCGGTGCGGGATACGACAATGAAGTTTCAATAGGAAGGTCAAGTTCAAGGGGTTATCTGCAGCATTCTTACCGGGATTCTGAAAATTTCGCCGGTGTATTAGTAGGTGTTTCTTCCGAATTACAGCTTCTTGCAGGAATCGGTGTTCAAACGGGAACAAGTATTGAGAATGTCAACACAGATAATCGGATAGGCCCTCACTTTACGCTAAACTTTGAATTCAGTAAAGAGAAAGAAAATACTGTGGGTGAGTCAACTACTGTAGGATACCATCTCGGTGACGATGACAGTGGCGATCAGTTCAGTGTAACGGTAGTCAGAGGAGTAGATCCTGCTCATACACCCTACTTTGAGTTACTGGGCGGCAGGAGTAGTTGTCCTGCTGTGGCTGGCACCATATCCAGGTTCCAACCTCAGCTTGATATCATCGGAGAGGATAGCAGTGCAGTAAAAGAAATCTTTATCAGAGATGTGGATCCCAATGAAGCGGCAACAGTTCAATTGAGACTTGCCAGTAACAACCCATTTGGAGAAGATTTATTACACTATGTCTATACTCCTACAGGAGACTCTCCTAATCCTTATGATGCTGATATTTATCTGCCAACAGGAGGGGAAAATGACGGGACACTAACAAGACAAATTGAGTGGGATCAACCTCAGATTGTGCAGGTGGATATTTACAAGCGACAAGGTGAAGTATATTATTATCCTGATATCAAACTAGCATTGTCGCCTAAATGTGAAGAAGATTTCAATGTAATTGGTGATACTGTCACTATTCATGTGCAATACAGAAGGCCATGTAGTCCTATTTCAATTGTCACTGAAGGTAATATTGACCAACTTGGCAATGGTGATGCTCATGGGGCAGGCTGGGTTGTCAATAATGCCACCAATCAATTGATGATCACACTGGCCGATTACAATCTCAAGGATACATTACTACAAAGAGTTGATTTGGAATATCGGAAGTTAACTTCAAATAATTGGCATCCAATGGGAAGTGTAGATACGGCACGATTAAATAGTCCTACATTCACCTATGCCTGGAATGTAGACCAGGTAAGTAATCTGTCAGATGGAGAATATGAAATCAGGGCCAAAGCGTTCTGTGGCGAAACAAGCATTAGTTACTCAAACACACTAAAAGGGACTGTTGACAGAACTTCGCTTCAATTGTTAGAGGTCACACCAACAGACGGAATCCTGAGTGAAAATGAGGACATCATCTTCATATTCAGTGAAGACATTGATTGCAGTTCCTTTCAGGCAACTAATTCTTTATTGACTGATAATGAAGGTGCTGTTTTATATGAACTTATCTGTAAAGATGACCAGTTGATCATCAAAGTAAATGAGGCACTGGCACCACTGGAGGGTAAAACACTATCTGTTACTTTGCCAAATGGTATTACAGATGTCTTTGGGAATCCAATGTCTGTAAATCCCGGAACAAAGGACTTTCTGGTACATCAAAGCCCGGTATACTGGTTCCCTGATAGTCTGGAGGTCAGATTATATGAAGGTGAGACTAAAACGGTGACGGCAAGCCTGTACAATAGAAGCGAAAATGATCAGGCAATCGTCTTTGCCGAATCAGCATCGTGGCTATCACTTGAAAGGATGACGGATGTAATCAAGCAACATGAGCATGAAGTCTCTTTTAAAATTGACACAACAGGATTAGTTGTTGGGGAGCAAGAGACAATCATCACCGCTACAGTAAATGGTTACACGGAGAATTTCAAACTAAAGGTAAATGTACTCCGAAAGGCACCTGTATGGCAAGCAGATCTAAGTCAGTTTGATTATTCGATGTTTGCAGTAGTGAACTTTTCAATAGATGGAGGCGCTAATTCCACCGATGTGCTGGATCAAATAAGTGTTTGGATGAATGGTGAACTTAGAGGTGTTGCTAATATTCAGGAAGTAACTAACGCTACCCATGTAGCATACCTAACAATAGTGGGTCGTAGTACTGAAATAAATTCAAAGCTCAAGTTCAGAGTCTGGGATGCATCAACTGGCATTGAATACGATGCACATCCTTCAGTAAGTGTATCTTTCCAGGAAAATCTACATTGGGGAACTACCAATATTCCACAAATATTGACGGTTGATAGTAATAGAGACATCCCCGCTTATTACCCGCTCAATGCCGGGTGGAATAGATTATCGATCAACAGAACACAAGCTGATATGTCTATCACTAATCTTCTGGAAGGTTTAGAGCTTACTGGTGAGGAGATAATTAAAACAATCAATGAAAACAGTACTTACAGTGCCGCCAACGGTTGGACAAGTTTGTATGGGTTGGATAGCTTAAGTGTTGACAAAGGCTATATGCTCCGTTTGAACAAACCCGCTACTTTGAGGCTATCAGGTGCCAATGCATCTATCTCAAGTGTGGCTGTGAAT
>JBCBHL010000436.1:0-5752 GCA_038525605.1 Bacteroidota bacterium | reverse complement strand
GCCAGTTACGGAGGCTATTCAGCTTTCTACCTGGCAGGTATTCATGAAGGAAGGTTCAAGTCTTTCATTGCCCATGACGGCTTGTTCAACCTGAGGAGTATGTATGGTACAACGGAGGAATTGTTTTTTGTCAACAAAGATTTAGGTGGAGCCTATTGGGAAGAAAAAGCGGCAAAAACCTATGAGCAGTTCAATCCAATCAATCAGGTCAAAAAATGGGATACACCTATTTGGATCGAAATCAGGAGGATATATGACCCAGGTAACCATCTGCTTGCCGTCAGTTGTAGTAACCATTCGCTTGTCAACTTTGCTTAATCCTATCTGATCATAAGTAGCATCATTTTGATGTGTCAGTTGAGTCATGCTACCGTTTTTGAGATTTACCGTGTAAATTTCGGAAGCATGGTTCATATCTGTTCGGGTAACAACCATTGTATTATTGCCTGATAAACCGACTAATCCATTCACATCGAATTGTCCGTCTGTTACTTGCTTGATTTGCGCATTACCTTTCTTTGGAATAGGAAGTTCAAACAGCTGACGGGTACCATCAACAGGAGCGGTAAAATAGATCTTTTTACCATTCTCAGAGAAAATGAATGAAAAGACTGTTCCGTCCCAATGCGCTGTTAGATTAACTGGCTTACCCTCAACCATCAGAACAATGTCATTCTTATCAGATTCATAACCAGGCTCATCCATCTGTAACCAGGCAAGCTGCCCTTGTCCCGAAACTACAGGATTGGTATCATAACCTTTGTTGGAGACTGTAAGATTAGTGGTTTGCTTACTATTGAGATCATATTGATAAATATCTGTGTTAGTACTCTGCGTATAAGCAGTTCCAAACTCTTTTTTACAGACGTAGTAAACTTTCGATCCGTCGTGATTCCAGGTGTAATCTTCAGAACCACCAAAGGGCTGTTGAGGAACATCATATGGTTCTCCCTCGTTGAGGTCTGTTTCAGTACCTTTTTTCAGATCTTTTACAAACAGATGACCGAAATTACCATCTTCCCACTTGTCCCAGTGGCGGTAATTGAGACTTTCATAGATGTACACATTCGATTGCTCCATCTCCGGATAAAGCTCCGACCCCGAAACAGGTTTAATTTTCACATCCCGGGTAAACAACTGGTAGGCACCATCAGGAGAAATGGAAGGGTCGCTAACCAGGTCTTTATAACTATTTACTTCTTCGGCTGTACCACCTGATATAGGAATTTTATAGGTTTTACCGGACCGTGAATTAGAAGATATGTCGTACTGACTTACTCTGAATATGACTGACTGTCCATCGTTCGAAAGCCCCACTGGTGAGACTCTTTTCAATTGCCACAACAGTTCTGGTGTCATCACCTGAGCATGAAGCAAAAAGGAACAAAATATTGAGATAATAAATGTAGTAGTAAATTTCATTGGGCTTAATTAGGCTTAATGTTAGATAGGGTTAAGATAGCAAATTTTATGATACTTGAATGGCAAGACTATCATCAATGACAGAGTAAGCCTATTTTGAATTGATATCATTTAGCATCACAATGTAGGAGGGACTGGTATAATTGTTTTAACTTGCCAATTACGATTTTAATCAAACACCTCTGCCAACTTCTTGGTTATTACTGCTGATTTAGCATTTTTTCGACTATGGCACTTTTAAAATACTAAACATTTTCATGTTGGCAATTACTAATTCTATCACTTTCTTACCTTAATATTGTGGCATGTCTTCAGAACTCTACAAAAATGGAATAACCAGTCTGAAAAAGTACTGGAAAGATGACCTCACTTCCGGCTTTATGGTATCTCTGATTGCCTTACCGTTATGTCTCGGTATTGCTGTAGCATCAGGTGTGCCTCCAATGGCAGGTTTGATATCAGCAATCATAGGTGGACTGCTGATGTCGAGAGTTACAGGATCGTATGTGACCATCAGTGGACCTGCTGCCGGTCTGATTGTCGTAAACCTTGCTGCTGTAGAGTCTCTTGGTCAGGGTGATATGCTGGCAGGATACAAATATGCGTTAGCTGCATTTTTCATCGCAGGACTAATCCAGATGATTTTAGGTTTTCTAAAAGTAGGCAAGTTTGGCGATTTCTTCCCATCAGCAGCGGTCCATGGGATGCTTGCTGCAATAGGCATTATCATCATCGTCAAACAGTTGTTTGTCGCTTTAGATTACACTCCCGAGTCAGGTCATGGCATATTGGGAGCCATCATACAAATTCCGGAGGCTATCGTGAACATGAACCCCGAAATCGCCTTCATTGCATTGGTAAGTATATTCATTCTGGTCATCCATCCTTACATCACCTTTAAGCCTGTGAAGATGATTCCTGCACCAATGTGGGTCATCATCTGTTCTATTCCATTTTCCCATATTTTCGATCTCTTTCACGAGCATAATTATAAACTCATTGGTCATGTCTATCAGTTAGGGCCAAAAAACCTCGTTCATCTTCCCGAAAATGTCATGCAGGGGATCGTACTTCCTGACTTTGGAATGACATTTACCGGTTCTTTTTGGTTGGCAGTACTCAGTATTTCATTAGTGGCCAGCCTTGAATCATTACTGAGTGCGAAAGCGGTAGATACACTGGATCCTTTTCACAGAAAATCCAATCTCAACAGAGATGTATCTGCGATGGGGGCGGGTAGTACGCTATCCGGTTTACTGGGTGGTCTACCGATGATTTCTGAAATCGTACGTAGTTCAGCTAATATCGGAAACGGTGGTAAAACGCAATGGGCTAACTTTTTTCACGGTGGATTTTTGCTGCTTTTTCTATTATTTGGCAAACCGATTATCGAACAAATTCCATTGGCAGCACTGGCAGCTATGCTGATTCATGTAGGCTTTAGGCTGGCATCACCATCGGAATTCAAGCATGTCTATAGCATCGGTAAAGAACAGTTGTTGATCTTCCTGACAACGCTAATTACAGTATTGGCCACAGATTTAATCATAGGAGTTTTGGCAGGTATTCTGATGCAGGTAATCATCCATCTCTACTACGGAGCACCTTTAAAGTTTTTGTTTAAATCCAGGTTTGATTATTCAAGAACTGACGATCAGGATGTGATTTACCTGCAGCATTCAGCGATATTTTCAAATTACATTTCGTTGAAATCAGAAATTGAAAGACGAAGAGAACAGGGAAAACTAGTAATTGATTTTACGAATGTCAATTTGATAGATCATACTTTTCGAACGCACCTGACGGCTTTGATAAAAGAATGGGACAAAGAAGGAAAGCAATTGGTCCTTGCCAATGCGGAGCATTTAATTCCGGTTTCAGATCATCCGCTTGCCACTCAGGTCAAAAGGGATACTACACCGATTGTAGAAGAAAAACTGAACAAACACCAACAGCACCTGAAAGACATTGCGCTAAAAAACATCTGGAAATTCCTTCCTGCGAAAACGATCTCCTTCGATAACTTCGTAGGGTTTAACTTCGGTATTAACAGCAAAATTGTGCATGCTCAAAATATCGTATCAGGACAGTATGAAGGAGTTAGACTGATCTACTCCGAGATTATTTATGATAAAACACCCGACACGGTATCCGCTGATTCACAACTGTCTGCTCTTTTGATAAAGCCATCCGCTCAGGTTCCGGTATTTATATTGGAGAGAGAGGGATTCTTTGAAAAAATGACTGATCTTGCCCATCGTACAGACATCGACTTTGATGCTCATCCGGTATTCTCTGATAAATTCCTTTTAAAAGGACCCGACGAAGGAGCAATTAGAAGTTTTTTCCACCCCGGCATTATTCGGAAAATAGAACAGAATCCTCATTTCCATATGGAAAGTAATGGAGAGGCGATCCTTCTTTATCGATTCGACAAGTCCGCTGAGGAACAGTCGATCGATGAACTGTTCAGATTTGGTAAAATGCTTGCGCTGATGGCTTAGCCAAAAAAGTTTGATCATTCGCCTTTAATGAATGAATAGCTTGCTCTGACAATCGATCACAAAAATGCCTGTAAAATATTGCGGATGTGGATCCTATTATCTAATTGAACTTACACCTCAAGGACAGGAATCCATCTCAAATGACATTTATCGTTTGTTTCAATAAATTCTTCATATTTTGCAGGCACGCAGATTCACATTATCATATGTTTCAAAAGGAGTATCTTACAAACACTTACTTTTGGGCCAACTACTTAACGAAAAATGAAAAACACGCTTAGTAACTATTCCTTTGAAGGAGAGTCCAGTAATCGCCTGGACATTTCAGCGCTCTCTTCAAATCGGAAAACGTTCTTAAAGAACCTGGGAGCAACGGAAAAGGAGATAGCACAACTGCCGGAAGAAGAAACGATCAATGAATTTCTGATTCAGTATTGTTCTAATATTGACTGGTACCAAAAGCGACAGACCCGCGAAAATAACTATCGGAAATTGTACAATATTCTCTCAATTGCATTGATGATTCTGATACCTGTTGGTATATTCATCGTTTCTCTGCTATTCTCCAAGTCGAATGTTGAATTGGTTTCATCATCAGTGGCCACTATCCTTACTTCTGTGTTGGCAATTCACAAAACATTCTCTTCCTGGATTGAGAAAAGAAAACTGAATACACTGTTTCATGCTGCTGCCTCCAAGCTGAAAACGAGACTTTACGAACTGGAAGAAGAATGGAATTCGAGACTGGCATTTGTTGATTTGGATGGTCAAATTCAATATAGTCCTGATTTTCTGAAAGGCTTACGGGAAGGTATCAAATACTCCAGAGCTGTTCTGGATGAGGAAAAACAAGCTTATTATGAATTAATTGCCTTCCCAAAAATTGAACTATCCAGTATATTGAGCTCTGGTAAGAGCGACTCGCAAACTCATTTCACCAATTTTCAAAGTAGTTCGTTTAAACAAGCAGCTGAAATGGCCAGGCTAACTTCACAAAAAAAGATGGAAACCGAAGAATAGCAGCTTAATAGGGCAGAAACGCAAGTCCGACATCAAATATTACTGAAGCAAATTGAGCAAAAAGAGCTGGAACTTTCCAATGCAACCGATCCGAAAGCTAAAAAGAACTTACAAAATGACATAGCAGCTATTGCCGAACTAATTGAGAAATAGCTCTAATATAGTTGTCAGCCTTCATCAATTGGGTGTCATATGCCGTTATGGTCAAGTGTAGGATTGTAATTTCTGCATTTTACTTGTTATATAAGTCTTCAACCTTCATAGTCACCGCCATTTCCTGACTGTGGATAAACAAATTCAAAACCATTCATCATTTCATATAGCAACAGCCTAAAACCAAGCTTGATATTTGAACAGACCTTTGATAGATTGTCTCTATAAATTATGATTATGAGAAACTTCTTCTACTTATTAGGATTGTTATTTATCACCACCTATTCGGTCGCTCAGGACAGAATTACCGGTGAGACTTTTGCTACGCGCTCAGTGGTACTGGGACAAAACGGCATGGTAGCTACCAGTCATCCGTTAGCAACACAAATAGGACTTGATGTGCTAAAAAAAGGCGGTAATGCCATAGATGCAGCTATTGCTGCGAATGCAACGCTCGGCTTGATGGAGCCAACAGGTTGCGGAATCGGTGGTGACCTTTTTGCCATCGTTTGGGATGGAAAAACAAAGAAACTATATGGTCTCAATGCCAGCGGAAGATCACCGCAAAAGCTGAAATTAGAATATTTCGAAAAAGAAGGCCTGACAAAGATCCCTTCGCATGGCCCAATTCCAGTAAGTGTCACAGGTGCCGT
>JBCBHL010000435.1:0-5832 GCA_038525605.1 Bacteroidota bacterium | reverse complement strand
CCTGACAAAAGTCAGTTCTCTCCCTGTTGTTGCTCATGAGATACCACTCGGGCGCACCCCAATTTAGAGGCATAAATACGATTTATGTCAGTAATATTTTTATTAATCGGAGTAAGTATAATAGTCGCCCTCGCATTTTTAGGGGCCTTTATCTGGGCACAGAATAACGGTCAGTACGAGGATGACTATTCCCCATCAGTAAGAATTTTATATGACGATGATCCTAAAACGGAAAGTAAATGTCAACAGAAACGAATCACACCAACGGAAACATTGGATCAGGAAGCCAGGTAGAAAGGTTTGCCTATGACAATGCCACCGTTAGAAAATTTTTGATCGCCACCACCGTTTTCGGGGTGATCGGAATGCTGGTAGGACTTACAGTTGCCTGCCAGTTTTTTTGGCCTGAACTTAATTTTGGACTTCCCTACACCACCTTCGGGCGGATAAGACCACTGCATACAAATGCCGTGATTTTTGCGTTTGTGGGGAATGGAATTTTTGCAGGCGTTTATTACTCGCTTCAGCGCCTTTGCAAAGCCAGAATGTTCAGCGATCTGCTGAGTAATATTCATTTCTGGGGATGGCAGCTGATTATCCTCTCGGCCGCTATTACACTGCCGCTGGGATATACTACCAGTAAAGAATATGCCGAACTTGAATGGCCCATCGATATTGCCATTGCACTGATATGGGTGGTATTCGGTATCAACATGTTCATGACCATTATCAAAAGAAGAGAACGACATCTATATGTTGCCATCTGGTTCTACATTGCGACTTTCGTCACAGTAGCCATGTTGCACATCGTCAACTCTTTTGAGCTTCCAATTGCGTTTATGAAGAGTTACTCATGGTATGCTGGCGTGCAGGATGCTTTGGTGCAATGGTGGTATGGTCATAATGCAGTGGCTTTTTTCCTAACCACTCCCTACCTGGGACTGATGTATTACTTCATCCCTAAAGCGGCTAACAGACCTGTATATTCCTACCGTCTTTCGATTATCCACTTCTGGGCACTGATTTTTATCTACATTTGGGCTGGTCCTCACCACTTACTTTACAACACACTACCCGATTGGGCACAGTCGCTGGGAACAGTATTTAGTGTCATGCTAATCGCACCAAGCTGGGGTGGTATGTTAAATGGTCTGTTGACGCTGAGAGGAGCCTGGGACAGGGTACGCGAGGATCCTATTCTCAAATTTATGGTAGTGGCAGTTACCTGTTATGGTATGTCTACCTTCGAAGGACCTATGCTTTCGCTGAAAAATGTCAACGCGATCGCGCACTTTACTGACTGGATTGTTGCACACGTTCACGTAGGTGGACTGGGATGGAATGGTTTCATGACTTTTGCCATGCTTTACTTCTTGATCCCAAGGCTTTACAAAACAAAGTTATTCTCTTTGAAACTCGCCAACATACATTTTTGGGTGGGCACTCTGGGGATTATCTTCTATGCCCTGCCGATGTACTGGGCCGGTTTCACTCAAAGTTTAATGTGGAAACAATTCACTGACGCAGGTCTGTTAGCATATCCTAACTTCCTGGAGACAGTTACCCAGATCAAACCGATGTATATGCTGAGAGCATTCGGTGGATTCCTTTACCTCAGTGGTGTATTTGTGATGATCTACAACCTGGTAAAAACAGCGCAATCTGGCGTATTCCAGAAAGAAACTCAGGTAGAAGCTCCGGCTCTTACCAAAGCTTACAGACCACCTGCACAAGAGGGGTGGCACAGAAGAATATTTGAATGGAAGCCTGTCAGATTATTGGTTTTCAGTTTGGTAGTAGTTGCAATTGGCGGTATCGTAGAATTTGTTCCGATATTCCTGGTAGAATCTAATATACCCACTATTACAAGTGTGAAACCTTATACCTCACTGGAAATTCAGGGAAGAGATATCTACATCCGTGAAGGCTGTAACAATTGTCACTCACAGATGATCAGACCTTTCAGAAGTGAAACAGAGCGCTACGGTGAATACTCAAAAGCAGGAGAGTATGTATATGATCATCCGTTCTTGTGGGGATCGAAGCGTACCGGACCCGATTTGCTGAGAGTAGGAGATAAATATCCCGACAGCTGGCACTACCTGCATATGCTGGAGCCGGAAAGCATGTCGCCGGGATCGATAATGCCTCCTTATCCATGGCTGTTCGAAGATACATGGGATAAGAGCTCTACGGCTGATAAAATCTCAGCAATGAGAACACTAGGAGTACCTTATGAAGAAGGCTATGAAGAGCAGGCCCTCGCTGATGCGGAAGCTCAGGCAGAGGCGATAGCAAAAGGCCTGGAAAAAGACGATATCTCCGTCTCTGCAGATGCAGAAATCATCGCACTGATTGCCTACCTGCAAAGATTGGGTACGGATATTAAAGTTGTCAATACCGTGGCAGAAAATAAAGAATAATGCTGTCGGTCGTTGGCGATAAATTGCCTGCTTAATTGACCTCACGTTGCTTATGCAGATGATTTGATAAACAATTATGAATTCATAATTGTGAAGATGACAGAATTGAAATTTTAAAAATGAATAATCTACAAAGATGAATTCAATAACAAATCTTGAATCATGCTAAAGTTTATAAAACATCATATGGAGACAATTGGGGGGATAGAAATCTTTCCCCTCATCTCCTTCCTTGTATTCTTCCTTTTTTTCATTGCAATGATCGCGTGGCTGGTCTTTAGCAATAAAGAAGAAATGAATAAAGTATCACACCTTCCATTGGAAAATAACCCTTTAGAACAATGAAAAAGCTTTTGATTATTACAATGACTCCCTGGCTGTTGCTGGTACCCTCTCTTGCCAGTGGGGCAGACTCACCTGGGTTTATTGAAGAAAACATGGTCGAGATAGCACTCGGTCTTGTATTGCTGATCAGTTTAGTTGTGCTAATGGTGATGGTAGTAGTACTACAAGCCATGAAGGTGCTTGTAAAACTCAACAAACCTGAGGAAGAAACAGTTGCCGAACCAAGTGCATGGCAAAAGTTGATGCACTCGCTTACAGACTCTGTACCTGTAGAACAGGAGGATGAAATCATGACAGACCATGCCTACGATGGCATCCGCGAGCTGGACAACAGCCTGCCGCCGTGGTGGTTGTACGGCTTTTACTTCACCATTGTTTTTGGTTTTTTCTATATCGGTTACTACCACATTTATAAAACAGGAGATCTTCAGGCGCAGGAATATGAAGCAGAGATGGCTGAAGCCAAAGAACAGGTTCAGATTTACCTCGCTTCACTGGAAAACAGCATCGATGAGTCCAATGTGGAGTTAACCACTGAGGAGACAGATTTAGCCTTTGGAAAGCAAGCCTATATTGGTAGCTGTGTGGCTTGTCACGGTTCTGAAGGTCAGGGAGGCGTTGGTCCCAACTTCGCCGATCAGTACTGGATTCATGGTGGAGACATCAAATCGATCTTTAAGACCATCAAATATGGTGTGCCTGAAAAAGGGATGATCGCCTGGCAAAACAAATTTACGCCTAAGCAAATGCAGCAATTGGCTAGCTTTATCATTACCCTGGAAGGAACCAATCCGCCAAACCCTAAAGAGCCACAAGGAGAATTCTTTGAGCGAAAAACGGAAGATGAGGCACCTGCAGAGGAAGAAGAAGTTGAGACTGAAGTAGAAGAATCACAGGCACAAGCAAAACTGTAACAATGAAAGTTGATCAGGAAGATATTGATCTGTTGTACGATGAGCAGGAAAGGAACGACACCTTTCGCGATCATCTCTCGACAGTAGATCAAAAAGGGAAGCGGATCTGGTTATATCCTAAAAAGCCGATAGGCAAATACTTCAATAAGAGAGCGATGGTCAGCTTTTTCCTGATCGCCTTTCTCATTACAGGTCCCTTTATCAGAATAGGAGGAGAGCCATTATTGCTCCTCAATATATTCGAAAGAAAATTCGTGCTGCTGGGACAAGTATTCTGGCCACAGGATTTTTACCTGTTTGCTATCGGACTGATCACCTTTTTTGTTTTTATTATCCTCTTTACTGTGGTCTATGGCCGGGTGTTTTGCGGGTGGATCTGCCCGCAGACGATCTTTATGGAGTTTATTTTCCGAAGGATCGAATACCTGATCGAAGGAGACTACACGGCGCAGCGCAAGCTCGACAAAGAACCCCTGAATACCCGCAAAGCGATCAAAAAGACTGTCAAGCACCTTTTATTCATCATGGTATCTGCTGTGATTATGCATACATTCATGGCCTATCTGGTTGGTATTGAGCGAACGTGGGAAATCATCAATAATTCCCCCGCTGCTAACCCCGGAGGCTTCACAGCAATGGTGGTGATGACAGGCTTGTTTTACGGTGTTTTTTCCAGAATGAGAGAGCAGGTGTGTACTACTATTTGCCCTTATGGCAGACTCCAGGGCGTACTGTTAGACAAAAACAGTATGGTAGTAGCCTACGACTATAAGAGAGGGGAAAATCGTGGGAAACTGAGGAAAAATCAGGATCGCGCAGAGACAGGTCTCGGTGACTGTATTGATTGCAAGCAATGTGTTTTTGTATGCCCCACGGGGATTGATATCAGAAACGGAACCCAGTTGGAGTGTGTAAACTGCACTGCCTGTATGGATGCCTGCGACAACATTATGACGAAAGTGTCCAAGCCAAAAGGGCTGATCCGTTATGCCTCTGAGGAGGGGATCAAAGAAGGGAAGCCATTCACTTTTACCAAAAGAATGATAGCATACTCCGTAGTATTGATGCTTTTGATTGGATTGACAGGCAGCCAGTTGCTGCTGAGGTCCGACCTGGACACGACGATTATGAGAACGCCTGGAGTACTGTATCAGAAAAGAGATGATGGCACAGTTACCAACCTCTACAATCTGAAGATCATTAATAAAACCAATAAAAAAATGGACATTCAGCTTAAACCCGTCAAGGGCTTTCTGGATATTGAAATGATAGGAGGAGAGCTGGAAATAGAACCAAATGCTACCTTGTCCCGATCTTTTTTCCTAATCGCGGATCCTTCAAAACTGAATGCGGTGAGCAGCACCTTTAAAATTGATGTGCTTTCAGGCGGAAAAGAAATAGAACAGGTGAAGACCAAGTTTTTGGGACCGGTTAGGTAATGGCACCATTAAATTGAAGAACGAAACAAAGGTAAGTCAGTTTAAAGTTGACAGATTAAATACAGTAGAATTTACATTGATCAGATATTATCAAGTTAGGTTTTGTGCTGATATTCTTAAAAATAAAGATTTAAAGTTTATACTAATTATGAATTAATCTATCAAAACTAAGTAATCTTTAAGATCAGGAATCAGCATCAATACCGTTAGTTACAAACTTTAAAGTAAAACAACTAAGATATGAAATGGAATTGGGGTACAGGGATTGCGTTATCGTTTACGGTCTTTTGCGGGCTGATGGTATACATGGTCATTCAGAGTTTTCAAACTGATTTCTTTTTGGTTTCAAAACAGTATTATGTCGATGAGCTGAAATATCAGGATCGTATAGATGAGTTAGAAAGAACAAAAAATGCGGAAATTCTGATTAGCCAAAAGGCAGAAGAAAGTGCATTACACTTCAACATAGATACAGAAAAGCATATATCGGGACAAATTCATTTTTATCGCCCTGACAATGCACTATTGGACCACAAAGTAAAATTTACTGAAAGCAACATCAAAGTTGAAAAGTCAGCACTAGCACCTGGACGTTACATCGCTAAGATTTCCTGGCTGGATCATGAGAAATCCTACTATCAGGAAAAAGAACTGATTGTTCAGTAGACAGAAACATGTCAGGTTTTGTATTGATTGGTCTTCTAAATGATG
>JBCBHL010000434.1:0-5866 GCA_038525605.1 Bacteroidota bacterium | reverse complement strand
TCAGGGCTTCATTTGTAGATAAAAGAAGCAGAAAATATAAAAACCTACTGAATATGGTCCGGTTTTACAATAACTTTTGTAATGACCTTGATGAAAACTTATTGGAAGTATCTCAGGAAGGCCCGGTTGATATGAGTAGCTGCCTTGATTTAAAAATTAACGAAACTAACACGGTGATCAGAGATCAGCAGGAATTGAAAGCGGCAATCAAAAGAAACTTCAAATCATCTGATTGCATGAAATCACTCCCAAAAATTGACTGGAGTAAGTATCTATTGGTAGGCAACAATATCAGTTCCGGTGCTTGCGGAAGACCTGATGGATTTGATTATAATTATACTCATGCGGCAGGTTCAAATACCCTTTATTTAGATATTACCTATTTCGAAAACCAAAATTTATGCAGAGCACTATCGCAGTATGCTTTCTGGTTATTAATTCCCAAACCCAATGAAGAAGTGGAGGTGGTGACAAGAATTAATACCATTGACAATCCTGGGAATTGAAGGTGAAGTTTTAACTAAAGCAAGCGGACGCTTGCTTTTCTTGCACCATCGGTGTTTTACCAAAGGTTTCATCACTGGGAGGAACGTCACTGCAATCCCGATAATCATACGATTCATTTAGATAAACTCAATATCGGGAGAAGCAGTCTTTCGCTGTAGCAAGTCTCCATTTGCTTTTATAAGACCGCTTCGCCTGCTGTAGGTTTTTAGCGTAAGCAGTCTTTGTCTACTGTCGCCAGATGCGTTGGCATGGCATGAATATGGATGGAAGCTATACCGCAACTTGGCGTCACTGCGAGCAAATTTTAGTAATCTGCATTTTAGAAGTACTCTTACGGGTACAAAGATATGCGGTGTTTCTATTACCACCAGGCTTTGCGGATCCTGCGTAGCTTATCAGTACACGCCATTACTTCAAAAACTGAGCTACTGGTAGAAATTTTATTAGTATTCCAAATCTCTTTGATGAAAACACCAAAGAGAGGATGAGATTGTTCCTTTTGCGTCGTTACGAGCAAATTCGTGTGATAGTCCTTTAGTTGAGATACTACATTTGCGAAGTAATCTTACGTATAGAAAGGTTTTACATATTGTTATCTGCACGATTTTATATTAATGCTTCAGCCTACATGTAAGATTGTTTCATGCTGGTATTATTTTGTGCTTGTCATTGGAGTTATATCAACAGCATTCACAATGACGTAGAAATATAGTAATGTACGTTCAATGTTCGTCATTGGTAGTTACGAAGCAGTCTTTTACTTTAGTAAGTATCCACTCGCTTTTCTAAGATTGCCTCGTCTGCTGTAGCTTTTTAGCGTAAGTAGGCTTTGTCTTCTGTAGCTTTTAGCGTAAGAAGGCTTTGTCGATGTGCTTATTCTTTTAAACCTGCCAGAAATAAAATAACCCATCAACAATTGTCAATGGGCTATTAAATTCGGAAATTTTACTTTCCATTATAGTGTAATAAAACTACGTCTATCTGAATTACAGATTTACCTGTTGATCGGCAGCATCTTGTGCGTCAGAAGAAAAATCATCATTTGCAGGTACCTCTGCCAATGCTTCATTTTCAGACCTTGTTTTTCTGGCTCTTGCTGTTGCCATAATTTCGGTAGTAATGACATTGAGCTCATTGACTAAAGTATCGTAATTGGCAGCATCCACTTCCTGCAGGATGCTGACGGTACCGAGGAAGATATTGACGTGAGGCACAGCCTTTCTCTTCGCCTCATCAATAGTTGGATAGTCCTTTTTGCTTTCCTCTTCCAGTCTGTCGGCATACAAAGTAGTAAAGTTGTCATGTGCTTCCACCAGTTCCAGAAATAAGTCATCTACTTTCATAGTCAGTAATGCATTCTGATAAGCAGGTTTTTTCAGCTCGTCAATCAGGGCCTGTAATCTACCAGATTTCTCCATGTAACCCAGTTGATACAACCGATTACCCGCTTTTTCGATCTGTGGGAATACCAGATTGTGTGCATCCAGAAAGACTTTAGATCTTCTTCGGGCTGCATCTACGATATCCCTGAAACTTAAAAACAGATCGTCCCTAACAGCATCAGCCTGTGCGACTAATTTTACAAGAGCATTCAATCTGATTGCCTGAATAGCCAGTTTCAGATTCTCAACATCTATCAGCAGTAAAGAGATGACGACATTCAGGAAATCATGGCTGATACCAGACTTTCTTACTGCTTTGACATAACTTTTAATGATTTCACTCAGCTCTGCAGGCAGTAGAAAGCTGGTTCTTAACTTTTTAAGCATTGTACTAAAATTTTAATTTATTAATTGTGACAAATGATCCAGAGAGGTTGATTTCTCTAAATCGGTTGCAAGGATAGAGGAAGAATTTTATAAAAACAAACTGCTTTGGAAGAATCTTTAGAAATATAAAGTAATTTAACACCATTTAACATCAACATAGACCGTTTAAACTCCATTTTGAGAGCAAGTCAATGGATGGAGTGCATACAATTTATAATATTGGTATTGAGCGATTTAGAACCCGGAAATTAATCACAGAATGTTTTTATAAGAGTTGATTAGCCTGTCAAAAAAATATTTTTCACTGCTAAAAATGAATTAACCCGAAAAAAAAATATTTTGGAGTAATTCATATGAATTAAAGCGAGCGAAGAAAAAATTTGGAGTAATTCATACGGATTAGCGTAAAAAAAATATTTTTTGGAGTAATCCACGTGAATCAGAGCAAAAAATAAATTTTTTAGAGTAATTCATACGGATTAGAGCCAGCGAAGAAAAAATTTGGAGTAATTCATACGGATCAGCGTAAAAAATAAATTTTTTGGAGTAATTCATGTGAATCAGTGTAAAAAATAAATTTTTCGGGTCAATCCGTGAACCTACCAAAAAATAAATTTTTCAGGTCAATTTGCGAACCTACAAAAAAAAAATATTTTTGAGAGGAAAAAGTGAACCGGGTGAAAAAAATATTTTTGAGGCGAAAAAGTGAATCGGGTGAAAAAAAAGTTTTCAATAGCTAAAGCCAGGATCCACTTGCAAGAACTATTTCAAATGCAGTTTATCAGAAAGTTATAAAACTAGAAATACCTATCAAAAATACCCACTTTTAGGTATTGTGTCTGATTGATGATTTGTCTTATTTAATGATTTGGAAACTGTCAATTATCAAACAGTGATTATTTACTGTGGTTGCTTAATGGATTGCTAATTGATTAATTCAATGCTGCTTTTAGGGAATTGTAGGATTTTGGAAGCAGGATTTGCAGAAAGTTAACTGTTTTATCAAGTAATGTTGAAAGCTAGATGAAAACAGGTGTTTTTGTTTAGTGTTTGCTATCAAGGAAATTAAGTTGAACCACGCTGCAACTATGTTAGGCTGCTCCTGCTTATTCTTTTTAGCCCTAATGCTGGGCAAGCACTTACTTTTTGTCTTAACACAAAAACTAAGGAAAAAAGTCAAGGCTGTGAGTAAAATCGCTAAAAATCCGTCAATTAAACTGAAAACTTAGGAAACTCCTTCGTCAGACACCTTAAGTTTTTTAACCGTTTTATTGACTGATTTTCTTAACGCATTTTCCTCAAGGCCGATAATAAAACCTCAAAAAGGTAAGATTTATCTCTATTTTGAAGTCATGAAAGTCAGGATTAATCTTTCAAATCTGATTATACTCAATGTTTGGACCTATTTTGCCATTAACATAATTTTCATGAGACCCCTATGTTATTTTGACCTTATCAATGTGTGAAAGAAACCTGGTCGCTATCATTCCTAATGGACCAAGAAAAGGTCCTGTCACCATCGCAGTATATGCTATCCCCTTTTGAACACCCTTAATTACCATCTCACCATCTGGGATACTTGTATCTAAATGCTTTGAAGGACTATAACTTGGAGTGGAACATCCCTCTGAATGAAAAGGACTGCCATCAGGTAGGAAGCCGCTTGTATAAATCTTACCCATTGCTTTAATCTTCTAATTGTTGTAAAAACAGGCTAGCTTTCCTAACCTATTATAATAGATATGCTATTAACAATTATTGAGCCAGATTTATTAAATATTTTTAAGATGTGCAGAATTGTATAAAGATGAGCTAAAACCAATTTAATGTCAATAATTCAGGTTTTGAATGCAGTCACATTTCATTGATGCAGGATGTCAAACGAAAACAATAATAACAGCTAGCAAACTTTATGATGCATATGCTCATTCACTTTCGATAAACTTCATTGGATGTCGCTCGTTTCGTCGAAGAGATAAGTATAGGCAGTTCATAGATATTAGCTTACGAGATTTTGTAACTTCAGATCACAGTATTTTCTACAAACTTTGTAGGCATTGACAGACTTTACTATTTTAGTACTGTCCATAAAATGAAAGCTAGTGCCGTGTAGGCATACGCCTCATTCATGGACATTTGGGCACATAATCATGACACATACTTCGGGAAAAAAAAGCTTATGAAGGACGCTACTCAGGTCTTCTCGACTCTGAACTCATGAGTGTTGAATATTATGAAATCGCATATGAATCAACTAACCTGACACCCTGCTTTCGGACAAACTTTGAACGAATCCATTCAATCGACTATTCCATAATTCTAACCACAACGAATGGAAGGTTTGAGCTTTGTTGGGATGATGAATTTTTCCAGTATGGTATCGGCATTAACAATCACTCTAAAACTAGTTTTTCGAATAGCCAGTGCTGGAATGTTTCTACTGAAGATATATGGGCAGAGCTTTTGGGTTGTCAAATTACCTCAATTAAAATTGATTGGGACAAGGTAACTACTCAATACAACGATGGGACTAAGGAACAGAAAACTTACCCTCAGAGTATCAGAGTTAGTTTTTCGAATCATAGAAGAATTTTCATTAGTGCTGCAGGATTTCTGAATGAAGATGACACTAAAGTTATGGGAATGATGGACAACTTGATTGTCTCCGATGATGAAGTAATTGCACGAAAAGTTAGAATGATAGTGTAAACAAACCATAACAGTCGCATGGAGGCATTTGTACAGTGCAACTCACAAGCTTATCTCATTGCCTCTTTAGAAACTCTTCTAATCATATAAAGGGACAGACCAATTTCAGTCGTTTTTCTTTGTTCAGATTTTCATAGTAGCTGTTGCAGGCGTAACGCAGTTCAGTTACTTTTATTACATTCTGGCAAGTGGTGTGCAAACAGCGCTTAGCTGAGCGTTCAACTGTCTCACGAAAATAAGACTAATACTTTAACTTATAAATGGAATACTATACTATCAAGCTGAGATATTCAGATGAGGAAAATAATGCGTTTCCACGATTATTATTTGATGGAAAATCGTCTGAACTAGAATGGTTTCAATCCCTATACTCCTTTGATCAAGTACATATTAGTACTACGTTGAATAAAGAGATTCAATTAAATGTGATTTATGATCAGGATAGTGAAATTAGAAAGTTAAATGATTTCGTTGATTGGATTGGTGTTCTAAATACTTTCTATGAAGTAGTATCTTCCAGGACAATGAAAATCTTATCGACCTATGCATTAGGTGAACATAGTTTCCAAATTGTAAAAGTTAATTTAAACGGTAATTTCCTTGATTACTATGTGTTTCAAAGCTTGAATCCGGCTCTCAAAATATTAGATTACAAACAATCCGTATTTACGGAATGGAGAAGAAAGAAATTAGGCAAAAATTATTATCAATTTAATGACTTCTCTGATTATCAGGATTTAAACAAAAGTTTAAAAGCCAGGGAAGATAGATTACGACTTGGATTGGAAAAATTAGTTTTGAATGAGAAGATAGACTTTTTCTAATTTTGTTTTAAGCGAACTTGACACAACATTCCCTAGTATGGGTATATTGAAAAAGTC
>JBCBHL010000433.1:0-5870 GCA_038525605.1 Bacteroidota bacterium | reverse complement strand
CGGGGTTGAGCCCTTCGTTTCCTCGCAATTCACGTCTTTTGAGACGACCTTTTTTCGTTTGAATACTATTTTTATTTACTCAGTCTGAATTTCACTGATTGATCTGCAACCCTAAGAATGTAAACAACTCCCGCTTTCAGATCTGTTCTGATATCTGCCTTCTGATCTTCAAAATTGAGGTTTTCATTGTATAACAGCTTACCTTCAATCGAATGAATAGTGGTTTGTGCTGAACCTTCAATTCCGCTGATAATCGTCAGTTGAGAAGTCGATCCGTGCAAAAGAATTTCATTGAAAGTTTCGTTTTCATCAGTCTCGGCAAGTATTTGGCTATTAGATTTCATAAACAACATTTCGAATCTGTCTGCTGATTCTGATTGTTTGCCTGGTTCGATTGGAATTATGATTCCCTCCGATAACTGATAATACTGTGAGTTTTGCTTATCAAGCAAATAAACAGTCATTTCTCCAAAATCTCCCATTCCTTCTACTTTGATATTGTAAAGGCCTTTGTCCGCAGTTTGGTAACCCAATTTGATTGAATTAGCAATGACTTCAGGTTTTGGTATCGCCTGAATAACGAAAGGTTTTTCTTCTATCAGTGAGTAGAAAGCAATGTTTTCATTACCGATCAGTTTAGGAGCGTCCAGTCCAAAATCCGTTTCGAATGTCGCTTGATCTCTAAGGCCAACTAATATTTCATTATACTGATTTTCATTAGAAAGCGATAGTCTGATAAGGTAATCACCTTCCTGATCAGTGTCTGTGCCTCTAAAGAAGTTAGCGTCCAGGTTATTTCCGATGACCTGCATATCAGGGGTGAAAGTAAGGTCGTCTGCCGCAGTTGCGTTTACATAGAATCCCTGCGTTGCAGTAATGGCGTCATTGGCAAAAGTTTTACCAGTGCTTCCGGCTACTCCATCAGCATCACTCACTGTTGATATGCTACCCAGGTTATTAACCACGATGTAATCTCCTCCTCTGTCGGGTCCTACATTTTCGCCACCATCGTCCCATAGCCAGATGTTTCCATCAATTACGCCACTGTTAGCATCGATAAACGCCTGTCTGTCGATGGCAGAAGCATAGGGATTTGAAACAATGTTGAATGCGTCATCACTACCTGTCTTGCTGAGGAGGTAATCAATTTGTCCAAAGTTCAGAGTGCCTGAAAATGTGATAGACGGGGATGTGATGTTTGTGAACCCGATAAATATTCCTTCACCTGGTGTAAGATCACCCGTAGCAGTGGAATAGGTGTCAGTTACTTCATCATAGGTGAAGTTGTAGGCACCGCCCAAATCCGTCACGGTAGCATCTGAGATAGGAGCGCCGATCATACTAAGGCCGTCAGAGCCAACCATTCCGCTTCTTGTGACATTCGCAGTACCCGTACCTGATACAGAGCCTAACAGGATCAGTGATGATTCACGTGATACATTTAAAGCACCGTCCAGTTCCAAATCTCCTGATATGGTCAGATGATCCCGCTGAAAGATTTCCAGACTTGCTCCTGATTCAATGGTCAGATTAGCAACTTCTCTTTCGTCGATGATCCTGGGGTTATCCCTGTTGGAAGGAGTAGTAGGAATCAAGACATTGTCACGGAAAGATGGAACTTCATCACCCACCCAATTGTCGGCAGTATTCCAGAACTCTCCCGGAAAACCAAACCAGGTAACTGTCTTTTCAGCGTTCTCCATGACGGAAATAAACTCATCATCGTTGATGTTTGTAAAACCACCGGATCCCGAAATTACGTCCAGGTCATTATCACCGTCCACATCGGCAGTTAGAACTTCCCTTGGATTAGTTACATCTTCAGTAACCGGAATTCCTCTCCAGGTCTGACCATCATCGCTGTTGTCATACAGGATAATTTGGTAGTTGCCACCAGATAAGTAAGATGCTAAAATATCAAGGTCGCCATCGCCGTCCATATCTGCTGCTCTCAAATTGTCTACGCTGGAAAATCCACTTTCAATCGTCACTGTCGTCCAGGCTGTACCACCTCCATCATTCACATATAGTACAACACCATCGGTAGTCGCTCCGGATACTACATCCATATCACCGTCATTATCAAAATCAGCTACATCCAAGGAATTAGGATTTGAAAGGTTAGACGAAATTTCATGACGTGTCCAGTTGCCATCTTCATCATTTTCAAACCAGTGAACCAGGTCATCGATTTTAGTGACAGCCAGCACATCCAGGTCATTGTCATTATCCATATCCGCGAGCCTGAGAGATACGCAATCAAATTCGTTGGCAAAGATATCAGTTTCAGTCCATGTGCCCATTCCATCGTTTTCATACCAGGCTATTTTTCTGTCATCGTCCGAGGTAGTAGTGAAGGCAATAGAAGCAACCACATCCAGGTCTCCATCATTGTCAATGTCACCAGCGATTGCATCAGAGGTAGTGATGCCTGCCACTACGATGTCCTCATCCGGCCACATGCCTGTTCCGTCATTATTATACCAAACAACATTGTCGCTTACTGAATTAGCTACGAGCACGTCAGGACGACCGTCTCCATTGAGGTCTGCGATATCTACAGATACAGGCCTGTCAGCATCGGTGGCAATTGTTTCCTGGGTCCAGTTACCATTGCCATCACTTGCAAACCAGGCGATGATGTCGTCATCGAGGAAGCCCGAAACCAGGTCGACGATCCCATCACCGTTGATATCACCCATGTCCATGCCTGAGGGAGAATCGAGTCCTGTCACAATTGTGTCATTACCGATAGGAAATGTCCCTGGCCCTGCTCCGGCGCTTGCAGTGAATTGGATAGATGCAGGTACTGCTATCTGACCGTTTTCGCCTAGAAGCTCATTGGTGATATGTAAGTTGATGATTTCACCGTTCTTAAAATCTGCATCAGGATTGAAAATTACCTGATTCGTTGCTCCAACAGAAGTAACACCGTCTATGATACCGGATTTGTCACCTACCACAAAAATATTATCGATCGTAGCGGCATCTACATCATCATCAAATGTCAGCTCTATATTTCCTGATCTGTCAACATCAAAAGCGTTTCCGGCCGGGTTGCTGGATACCAATGATAAGGTGCTTTTTCGTAAAATGATATCGAACCACCAATCAAGGTCCGAAAAGGAGCTCAGTTGACCTCCTCTGCCTCCATCGTATACGCTGGTCAGGCTAAATCTTGGATTAATGGTAACACCTCCGGTTGAAGTTACCTTAAAAGTATACATGGTATTTTCATCCAGCAGGATATTCAATTCACTGATATCCAGGTAGCCTGCATCGGTGGCAGCATTTACCCTTTCGGTAGGAATAGGGTCTGCAAAAACTTTGCTGTCTATCAGGTCTGCAGGATCAATGGATTCACCTTCAAAAACTTCAAGAGTAAGTCCGTAATCGAGGGTATTGTCATAAATGACTATTGAATCAATTAATCCATCTCCACAACTTGTGAAAGACTGGAAAAAAGCAGTTGGGTTACCAAAGTTATTCCCTGTGTTTTGCGAAATGGTGCATTGAGAGAATAAATGAAAAGGTGTTGCTACCATCCACAGGAATAATGTGGATAATATAGTCGATCTAAATAGCGTTTGTCTGAACTTGTCGGTCATCTTTGTTTAGATTATGATTTTAAGTTGGGTTTCCATATTTGAACCTGAATTAAGGATGCATAAAAGTGATATTTATAGCCATTAATTCAGTTTCGCTGATAAATACTACCTGATCACTAAAGGTTATCACAAAGGTTTATTGAGTGGATTTTTGATTTAAAAGGTTGATCAACTTTTATGCTTAATTCACAAAATAAAATATGACTAAAAATTTGACCATTCAAAATATCGAAAATCACTCAATGCGCAACTCAACGTGTTAATGCTTACTGAGTAAGTAATACTTTTCCTTGCAATGTTAACAATTGTCAGCAACATGCGTATTGGGAATTGGTTTTATTTTTCGGATTACTAACGACTTGTCGGTTTTGTGCTATTAGTTGGCGCTATATGACATCTGATTACCAATAATCCTTTGTTACTTTGTACTTTGATAAATCCAGCAGTCAGAACATATTTTTATGGTTTTCAAAGATGTCATTTTACGGTGATATCTAAAACCGATCGATTCTAATTAAATAAGGTTTTTCAATGAGTGCTTTCACCTTCAAACTGGCTTATTTAAACCCCACAGTTTTTCGAAAGAAGTTTTTTGGAAAAGGGGGGCATTCTTTTTCTTTTCAGAAACAGGATGACAGAATTGTGCCACTCTATCACACAGTGGGGCAGTCATCTATTGGTGAGATCCCATTTGTCAGTCAATCGGCAATTTTGTACGAAGAAACGCATCATTTATGTATTGATGCAGAAGGTCCGAGGGGTAAGCTGGCGCTAATGGGATGGGGAAATATCCCTGGATTACAGACGATAGACCCCGAATCACTATTCAGCCAAGGGGCTTATTTTACGAATTATGATGCCAAAGAAGTCCACATTGCAACCAGCGGACATGTAGAAATTAAATCCTACGACCAGAGGAGAGGTAAGATCAAAGTGGTTTATGAATTTGACATGCAAAGGACTAATGAAGCATTTGAGCTGTCTGGAGATAGAACCTTCATGATTGCAGGCCAACTGGAGATTTGCGAGATCGCAAACAAACTTTCCAGCGCCTCTGGTGATCATGCGCAACCAGAGGATTCAGTTAAAGCCGGTTTGGAAAAGTAAGATTGGATATTTTGAGTACACACTACTTTAGGCCGTATCACTATCAGCATTTCGAAAATACATTTGAACATTTTTCTGGAAGCCCGAAAAGGTATTTAGCAGGTCAGATGGTAATTTCCACGTGATTCCCATCAGGATCGAGTGCAACACTTTCATAGTATCCATCTCCGGTGGTTCTGGGTCGTCCCATGATGGTAAAACCGTCATGTGCTAACTTACTCGTTAACCGATCTACCTGATCTTTACTACCGACAGATATGGCGAAGTGTGTAAGACCAAAAGAAAGAGCTTTGTTGGATAGTGCTTCTGTAATATCTGGTCTATGCATTAGCTCGAGCCTTGTTGAATGCCCTTTGAAAGTGAGAAAGTAAGATGAAAAGTTCTTTTTCGGGTTAAAGTACTTTTCGCCAGAGGTCATCTCGAAGTATTTTTCATAAAAACTTCTTGATTTTTCCAGGTCACGAACCCATAGGGCTAAGTGTTCTATTTTTAACATAGTCTTACTTTTAATTAATTCAGATTAATTGCTTGTTTCGAGAGAGTGCTTATGATTTTTTGGTTCAGCTTTTATGCAAGGCAAACACTTACTTTTTGTCTTTACACAAAAACTAAGGAAAAAAGTCAAGGCTGTGAGTAAAATCACTAAAAATCATTCAATTACACTTAAAACTTGGGAAATCGCATCGACCCGGTCCTTCGTCAGACACCTCAAGTTTTTTAACCGTTTCATTGAAGGATTTTCTTAACGCATTTTCCTCAAGGCCAGCAATGAAATGTCGAGAAACAAGAACAGACTACATTCTAAATCAGAAAAAATATCATTGATCTTTCAAATAGTCATAAACTAAACTTCATAATTATACTTGCATTGCAAATCAAATAATTTTCATAGTGTTAATACCAGACAGTCTACTCTTCAAAAAGCAACTGTAGTTTCCTTAAATCAGGTTTAACCTGCCTGTTTCTTTTTAACTCCAGTTGGTAAATCTGCTGACCGAGCTGTGCCATAAAGGGAAAACCAATCGAATCATATTCGTAAACACCGTCATTGAAAATGCGATTTTCATTAACATGGATTACAGCAGAAAGCATAAACTCCACGCCATTGTCAAAATCTACGATGTAGGCATTGTCGATCAGGTAGCCATAAGCTTG
>JBCBHL010000432.1:0-5881 GCA_038525605.1 Bacteroidota bacterium | reverse complement strand
TCTAACAACTAATCGCATAGATCGAGCAACACTGAACAGTTACTTTCACCAAAATCACTATTTTTCAGGAGAAGCCTGAGTAAAAATCATTTATTAAAAAGCCCTGATATCTATTATCAGGGCTTTTTATTTGCTCAATCAGTTACTCTCATTAAAAGGAAAAAAGAGCTCCTTCCCAGCTAAATTTGCACTTCCCGAGACTTACTTTTTCTAATCACAAGCAGATACAAAAACTGCCTTCTCTGGTAAATCTACCCCCTTTTACGGTAAGCGATTTTTCTTTCTTAAGATCAGTAACAAAGCTTTTGATCTTGATCTGACTTAAATTCAACTTGTTATCTTTCATCATAATTCGTTTAATCTATCAATCAGTAAAACCTAACTGATCATAGTGTGACATATAAATATTTAATCTTGAATTGAAAATACGAAAAATAATTAATAGAAAAAACTGTCAAATTGCACGTATATGCTTTCTTTATTGGTAGTAAATGAGGGCTTTTGCATATAAAGCACTTTCTATTCACCAGTACACATTACACAACTATCGCAGCTATTACAACTATTATTGCTTCCTACACCGCCATCTCCTGGACAACCGAACATTTCCAGTGTATAAATATTCCAGGTGGTTTTAAACCAGTTATTTCCTCCTTGAATAGTCTCTCCCGATTCTGATTCCATTTCAGTAACAAAGCTCTTCACTTTTACAGCACTTAGATTTAATCTTTTATTTTTCATCTTTTTTATTGTTGTTAGATATTAAAGGTATTGAAAACTATGTATCGTGTCAATAGTCTGGCGAAATGAGAAGTTTTCAGATGAAGTTTAAATACCTCACTGATTTGACTTTTTAACCTGACAAATGACTGTATGCCTCGCTAGTAATTCATCGCTATTTGCAATCAAGTTAATGTTAAGGGTTTGTTTGTCATTGATGGTATACAATCGCTCATGGATCGCAGGCTTATTTACCTTTCTTTATTAAATAATGAGATAGATTTCATATTTTTAGATAATGACAATAGACGAAATCAGACCGATGCTGGTCAATGTAAATGCTACCGACGAGACAGCAGCCATGTTTTTTAATCTTTTACAGGTAAAAGAAACCGGGTTCATTGTCGGGCACCACGATTCTTATGCAAAATTTTATGAGGAAAACAGCAATGTTTCGGATTTTGTCACATCGACTGGCAGTCATCCGGGGCTGTTGGGTTCTGATTTTATGTTCATCTCAGACGATCAGAATGACGGGAAACCCGGTAACTGGTACTTTGAGCAGGAACTGAAAATCAAAAAGCACGTAACAGAGGCTTACCAAAACGGGCTGATCAATACGTTTGCCTGGCATTTTCGTGATCCGTTTGAGGGTAAAGAGTTTGATGCCAAACACATGAACCCCGATCATCTGAAGGCTGCTGTGGCAAGTATACTTCCCAATGGTGAAAATCATGAATATTACCGTGAGAAACTGAGAAAGATTGCTGAGGTAGCGGGCAGTCTGATTGGGGAGGAAGGTGAGGCTATCCCAATAATTTTCAGGCCTTTTCATGAATTCGATGGAGATTGGTTCTGGTGGGGGAAAAGTAATTGCACCCCAGATCAGTACATTGAATTATGGAGGTTTACAGTTCACTACCTATCGTATGAACTTGGCGTTAACAACCTGCTATTTGCCTATTCACCGGATAACAAGTTTTCCAGTGAGTCTGAGTACCTCGAAAGATATCCTGGTGATGACTATGTAGACATTCTCGCTATGGATAATTACGAAGATTTCCGAAGGCAAAAAAAGAGTGGGTTTAAAAGTGCAAGAAAGAAACTTCAGATTATTTCAGAATTAGCTATTGCCAGAAATAAGATAGCGGCACTAAGTGAAACAGGATTTAACCTGACCGGTGGTTTAGAAGTACGAGATAATTTTTATTCTAAGCACTTAATGATGGTACTGGCAGATGATGATGTGAAGCTGAGTTACATCATGTTTTGGTCTAATAAGCCGGGTGAGTACTTTGTGCCGCTTCCCGGACATGATGCTCATTTGGATTTCATTGCGTTTATAGAAAGGGTAAAGGGTATGATGACAATTAAAAATATTTATAAGCTGGATTTTACTAAAATGGCTTGAAAGGCTAAATGAAAGTTGACGAAATTTTATGAGCACTGAATTTAGTTAGATACAAAATCGATGAAGCCTTACAAATATGCAAGGCTCCACATACATTTCTATCTTACAGGCAAACACACTGACTTGCATTGTCTCTCGTATGAGCTTGACATGGATGCGGATTTGCAATGGTCTGACATACTTGGTAAATTGTATATATACCACCTTTGACAGTCAACGTTTTTTCTTTCTCAACATTAGTTACAAAACTTTTAATGTTCAGCATGTTTAATTTTAATTTGTCGTTTTTCATAATTATATAGTTTGTCGATTTTGTTACATTAACGGAGGTTATATGTTTATGATACATAAAAGACTATTTTTTTGAGAAAAAGATTGATACTGGTTTATGATGAAAGATAATCTGATAAAAAGCTATCGATTTTTTAGAGCTTTATCACTCGATATCGTAATAGGAGCCGTGTTATTTTCTGCTTTTGTAGCGAGAGTTTTCAATACCAGTGTTCCGGAAATAATTTATGTAGAATTGGCCATAGCTGTATGGTGTATTTATACATGGGATCACCTGAAGGACGCGAAAGAACGTGGTGATCATTCCTTGACTTTCAGACATCAGTTTCATAAAAAACATGCGCGTATACTATTCTTAACATTTCTTCTGCTTTTGATTGCCGGAGCTTCTTTGGTATTTTTCTTGCCAATTAGTACTGTTTATATGGGAGTTGCGATCAGTATATTCGTCTTGATGTACTTTCTCATCATTCACTTTTATCCGACATTTTATCATAAAGAAACCCTGATTGCAGTACTTTATGGATTGGGAATATTCTTAGGGCCTGTTAGTTGTATGGAAGTTTTCGCAGGCATGGAGCTGATTTGTTACCTGATCTATACTATGCTCATAGCATTCACAAACCTGATGATTTTTTCTGAATTCGAAAGGGAATCCGATCAGGCAAATGGCTTTCCTTCGCTGGCCATCAAACTAGGCAGACATAGCAGGCTATTAATTGCCACTATTCTGATCATACAATTCATATCACTGACAGTTTTTTATGTCACCTTTTCTATCTCAACTGAGATCTTCAGTTGTTTCACGTTGATGAATGCGGTATTGGCACTCGTTTATTTCGGTAAGAAACAGAGTCTCAAAAGTGAGTATTACCGGATTTTGGGAGATGGCATATTTTTTATTCCTGTAGTGTTCCTGATATGAATAAGGGTTATCATGATAGATTTAGAATATGTTTTGTGATTTAGAGTATTGGTTAATTTTTAGGATTTAATTCATAATTATGAATTCATAATTACTATAAATTACAATATTGATGGTTACAGTTTTGGAAATTCATGAATACAAAACCAAACGTAATAATATCTAATAATTTCAACTTTGTAGCGCCTTTTTATGAGTCACTGAAAAAGATAGTCTTTGGCAAGCAGTTGAAAATAGCAGAGCAATATTTCGCAGGTCTTATCAAATCGGGAGATAGGGTGCTAATTGTCGGTGGGGGAAACGGTGATATATTAAATCATATAAAATCGGGTTGTTTCATTGATTATATCGAGTTATCAAAGGCGATGATCACAAATGCTGCTAAGCAACAATATAATGGTGAGATCCGGATGATCAATGAGGATTTTCTGTCGGCGAAACTTGAAAAGAAATATGATTGGATCATTACCAACTTCTTTTTAGATGTATTCAATCAAGCGCATCTGATCAAAGCGTGCGAAAAGCTGTATCTTTTACTCAAGGACGATGGACAGTTTATCGTTACTGATTTTTACCCTACCAATCGGATTGGTGGTAAGATTTTACTCAAATTGATGCATGTTTTCTTTAAATTAGTATCAGGCCTGGAAAGTAATTCATTGAAAAATATTCCTGATTTCCTCCTTAAAACTGGATTTGAGGCCTCTCAGGAGAAATTTTGGGCTCATGGAAAAATTTTTTCATTTATTTTTTCGAAAAGTAGAAACCTTTAAGAAACGCAGGTGTCATTAGATAAAACAAGCAATGAAATTTTGAACGCTTCACACCAATCTATACACAAGTACCTGATTTTGAAAAGTCAGGAAGGCGATGGCAAAGCGCAGCGTGAGCTATATCAGCTTTATGCGAAAGCCATGTTTAATATTTGTCGTCGTATGATGGGTAATGATGAAGATGCTCAGGATGTATTGCAGGACGCTTTTATTGACGCTTTCACCAGATTACATACACTTAAAAATGTCAGTACGTTTAGTGCATGGATCAAGAGAATTGTGATCAACAGGTGTATCAATGCGATTAAAAAGAGAAGACTCGTCACTGTAGATGTCGATGAGGGATATGATTTTGTGCAGGAAGAAGATGAGGATAATGAGTTAATGAAGTATCAGGCAAATCAGATTATTGATTCTATGGACGAATTGTCCGATGGATGCAAAATGGTGATGAACCTGTATTTGTTCGAAGGGTACGATCATGGCGAGATAGCCAGCATTTTGTCTATTTCGGAATCTGCCTCTAAATCGCAGTATTGCAAAGCGAAGATTAAACTAAGAAAAGTATTGGAAGAGAAAAAAACACAGCTTTATGGAAGATAAATTAAAGCAATGGGTATCCTCTCAGCGAGAAGAGTTTGAAATCCACGATTTTGATCTTGATGCGGGTTGGGATAAGATATCCGAAGGAATAAACGGAAAAGCTATTGAAAAAAACACCAGAAAAAGAAGGTGGCTTTCAATAGCTGCTGCTGTGCTTGTACTGATTGTGGCTGGCGGTATTCTGGTGCCATCAATGATTGGAGGGAATGATTCTGATCAGAATATATTTTCTGAGAATTCAGAACTGGCAGAAGCGAGTGAATATTATACCAGTGAAATCAATTATCGTTTAGCTGCTGCCCGCGAACTGGTCGATGACCAATCTGTATTCGAAGACTTAGACGAACTTGACAGGGCATTCGCCGAATTGAAAAATGATTTAAAAGACAATGCTGATAATGAAGAGGTGGTCATTGCGATGATGGAAAACTATCAGCTGAAACTAAAGATCCTAGATAGAATATTAAAAGAATTGAGAAAGGATCAGAAAGGAGAGGAGCAATATGAACAAATTTGATATTTCGCGAAAGTTGGCATTTTGGTGTGGTATTTTGATGCTATTTTCTTTTTCAGCGATTGCGGAAGGAGGAAAAGATGATACCAAGCTCACTAAGAATATCACTAAGTCTTATGCGATGACCAGTAAGTCCGAGGTGGATATCATCAATAAGTACGGCAAAGTAGTCGTGAGCGCATGGGATAAGGACTCGGTCAAAATTGTGGTGGATATCATTGCTTTTGGGAAAAATGACGATGCAGTTGATAAACTGATGAGTAAAGTCAATATCGACTTCATGAGAAGTGGTGATTATTTATCAGTTGAAACCAAAATGAATCGCAAAGGAGGCAGCTTTGGAGCTGTTTTATCAAACATTGAAGGTTATTCAAAATCTTTGCTGAATAAAAATAAAGTGACCATTGATTACACTGTTTATCTGCCTGTCACTTCCAGCTTAAACCTCGAGAACAAATTCGGAGATGTATTTATCGGTAATTTTGATGGTAACATAGATTTGGATCTTTCTCACGGTGACTTAAAAGCCAGAAGTTTGAAAGGAGACTCAAAGATACTGCTGAGTTTTGGTAAGGGTCGAATCAAATATATGAAGGAAGGCTTTTTGAAGCTGAAAGGCGGTGAAATAGAAATTGATGAAGGCG
>JBCBHL010000431.1:0-5925 GCA_038525605.1 Bacteroidota bacterium | reverse complement strand
ATTATTTAAATGTAAAAGTAGGCGGCCTACCTGCCATCGGGAAGCTTCTCAACCCCTTTAACGGGTTTTGGCAAAATGGAGAAACAGCAGATTTGGATATTCCCGATCAAATCAAATCAAAATATCTACAGGACGAAGCATCAATCGTATTTGATGACTTGATTATCCCGCATATCTATGCTAAAAATGATCATGACGTCTATTTTTTACAGGGTTATATCACAGCATATAACAGACTCTTCCAAATGGATTTCTCTGCCAGAGCCACTGCAGGAAGGCTTTCAGAAGTTCTTGGAAGCAATTACCTAAATTATGACAGACTTCAAAGGAGAAAAGGACTACAGTTTGCTGCGGAGAGATTACATGAAGAGGTAAAAAAACACCCTGAGGTTTATAACATGCTTCTGGCATACAGTGAAGGAGTAAATGCCTATATCGAGTCCAAAAGCACGAAAGATTTTGGTGTTGAATATAAATTGATCAATACTCAACCTGAAAAATGGTCGCCGCTAAGAAGCTGTTTAATGCTGAAATCGATGTCCGACATGCTGTCGAGATATGAAACAGATCTTGAAAGCACCAATTTCCTGAGACTATATGGTAAAAAAACCTTCGATGACTTATTCCCGGAATACCCGGAAGGTATAGACCCTATCATTCCGGCCGGAACACCATTTGATTTTGAGCCGATCACAACTAAGGATGTTTTAAATCAGTTGAAAGATTCTTCTTATATCGCTGATTTTGTTAAAAATACCATTGATAAAAATGACCCTTTTAACGGTAGCAACAACGTGGTAGTAGGTCCTTCACTTACCCGAAACGGAGATGTCATACTATCCAATGAACCTGATCTGGGGCTTTCACTTCCATCGATATGGTATCTGGCCCATTTAAATTCTGATGGTCTCAATGTAATGGGTAGCACTATTCCCGGGATGCCAGGCGTCATCATAGGATTTAATGACAAAATAGCATGGGGTAATACCAATGCACCTAGAGACTTGGTTGACTGGTATGACATCACCTATAAAAATGAAAAAAGAAACGAATATAAATATGACGACAAATGGCTTAAGACCAGTAAAAGAATAGAAAAGTTCAAAATCTTTGGAGCTGATACCTTTTATGACACAGTCATTTACACACATTATGGACCTGTAACTTATGATGAAACGTTTTTGAGAAACGGTCATTTAAATTATGCCATGAGATGGGTTGATCATGATCCTTCCCTTGAATATAAAGCCATGTATCAGATTAATCGAGCGAACAGTTATGAAGACTGGGTATCTGCGTTTCAATATTTCTCAGGGCCACCACAAAATTATTGTTTCGGTGATACAGAAGGTAACATTGCCTTATGGATCAATGGTAAATTCCCGATTAAATGGAATGAGCAGGGTAAGTTCTTAATGGATGGCTCGGACAGCAGAAACGAATGGCAGGGTTTTATCCCTAAATCTCAGAATCTGCATATTAAAAACCCGGAACGAGGTTTCGTCAGTTCAGCAAATCAGCATTCGGCAGATTCTACCTATCCTTACTATGCATACAATGAAAATAACGAGTATTACAGGGGGCGCAGAATTAATGACAGACTCAGAAAAATGGATCAGGTAACCGTCAGGGATATTCAAAAGTTACAAAATGACAATTTCAATTATATCGCTTCGGACAACCTGAGTTTTCTACTTGACATGGTCGACAGCAGTATGCTAACTGGTAATTACAACAAATTCTACAGAGACTTAAGGGCATGGGACTTCTTCAATGATCCTGAATTGGTGGAACCAAGTGTGTTTGAGTTGTTTCAGGATAGAATTCGCTACCTGCTCTGGGACGAAATGCGTGATGATGAAATCAAATTAATGATCCCCTCGATATTCAGAACTTTTGATTACATGCGTCGATTTGAAAATTCTGACTTTTATGACATCAAGTCTACTGAACAGAGGGAAACCATGACTGATTTGGTTAACAGTTCTTTCCAATATGCTGTGGATTCAGTTGCCAATTGGGAAAGTGTTAATAGCTCGCCTGCAAAATGGTATCTGTTTAAAAACACCACCGTGAGACATCTATTAAGAATACCGCAATTCTCTAAGGATAAAGTGAAAATAGGAGGAAATCACAACATTGTGAATGCCGCAAGCGCGACTCACGGTCCATCTTACAGAATGGTGGTTTCGCTCAGTAATAAAGGTGTTGACGCCTGGGTAAATTATCCCGGAAGCCAGACAGGTAATGTAGGCAATCCAAAATATGGTCATATGATTGAAGATTGGGCAGGCGGAAAATATTCAAAACTGATATTCACTCCTGAAAGTAGCTTTCCAAATGAGCAAAAAATAAAAACCGTGAACTTTCAAAAGAAGTAATCAATTCTTGAAATGAAAGAAAATTGGACAGCTTCACTCTTTTTGTAAATTAATAAATTGATAGATCAGTAATGTTTCATCTTATCTAAACCTCAATTCCTCAATAATGAAATTAATCATAAGAATTATTTTAATTGCTTTCGTCGGCTTCTTCGCCTCTTCCATGATTGGCTGGTGGGTGCTTATTCCAGTTGCTTTTCTCATTTCATTCTTTCTGTACGGGAATAACTTCGCCAGTTTCCTGAGTGGTTTCCTGGGAGGAGGATTGCTTTGGATGGGCTATGCCTGGAAGATAGATACCGAAACAAACCAGATCATGTCTAATCAACTGGCTTCAATCCTTACACTTTCTGATCCTATCTTGCTGGTTTTAGTTACTGGTGTGATTGGCGCGCTAATTGGTGGGTTAGGTTCATTGAGTGGAAATAATCTTAGACTGATTTTTGTGAAAAAGAAAAAGTCAGGACTTTATCATTAAGACCTGACTTTATAATTTTTATTTGAATAAAGAAGCTTATTCCGTTTCTATCAGCACGCCTGTTGCTTCAAATACAATTTCTTCTTTTGCTTCAGTAATTGCATCAATCTCTTCCTGAGACTTGCCGGCATCTAGCGCATAGTGTTTCAATTCATCAACCGGAGTAATCTGCTTTTTTGCTACGCCTTCAAAAATCACTTTCTTATTTTCAATGTCTTTAGGAACGAAAAATCCGTAATCTTTGAATGTTACTTTCATCGTTTTTTCATTGCCCAGATCCACATTCATCCAGCATCCCTTTTTCTTGCAAACTGCTGTGGCAGTAGCAGAAATTTTCACATTTAATGAATCCTGAGAAAATGCTTTGACGAATTCAACCGGAGAAACGGCTCCTTCCGATGAAATTTCAGCTCCAAAAGTATCATAAGACTTCTGAGCGACCACCTCTTTGGTTTCTTGACTTGCAGTCTGTTTCTGCTCGCAAGAAAATAACCCAACGAGTATTAATAATACGATATATCTCATGTCAGTTTGTTTTAGACTGTAAAATTAAAAAGAAATTACCACATTACATTCAAAAATAATCCGGTCTAACCAGTGAACTGTTTTTCAATATCAGACAATTGAGGCATTCCTGATTTAATGCAAATATGGAATCCAGGCAACTGAAACAATTAATTGGGATTTCGTCAATTTCCGGTGGAACAACACATGGGCCGTCAAATACAACCGGAATATCATTTTTGGTGACTAATATTCGTGATGTATCGCTGGTTACCACTTCGAAGTGGCCATAAATTACTTCGTTTAGATCTTCAACATTACTGATGTTTGACGGTAAAGTAGCCGGTGGTGCATCGAATATGGAACCTACTCTATTGGTCAATTGACTCACTTTATTCCAATAATCGAATGATTCGAAACTCAGTGAATAGCCTATGACATTGAAATAATGATTAGCAGCAAAAGTCTCATCAAGGGGTCTTTCAGCCAAACTGATACCTTTCAACTGATTGTTTTGAAAGTCATTCCCATTAAATAAAAAGAATTTTTGCGCATCTACCGGGTTAATTACGTAACAGGTCTTCCAACCCCACAAAGGGAATTTCCGGGGTGGTAGCATTACTTCCTGAAGAGAATACACTTCTTCTACCTCCCATCTTAAAAACACCTGCTGACCAGCGTCCCTGTCTATATCAGCGTCCAATAGCACATTTATTATCGTTTCTTCTACTTCAAAGCTTTCATCGGTATTAAATCGGATAGTCTCCACATTGAAATAAGCCGAATCCCGCGAAACGGATCTAGGCATCTTTTCAATGACGGAACGGTACTTATTACCATTGGGCGTGCAGACTTCCAGGTAATATGATTTTCCGGCCGTTCTTTCCAAAGTCAGAGATTGTGGCTCGTAAATACCCGGCTCTAACTCCTGAAACACTTCGTTATTACCATCCTCATCGTAAAGTATCACATCAGCAAATTCAATTGGAATCGGTGGCCTGTCAAATGGTGAGGTAACACTGACTGTCACGCGGTTTCCTTCCAGACCATCAGTCATTCTGCCAAAAATTACGATATCTCCGCCTTTATTTTCTGTATTAAATTCGATTATCTCCTCACAGGCAACGATGGAAAGCACGCTAATTAACAACAGAAAAACACTGAGCCTTAAACTTCCTTTCTTCATCCACGATATTTTAAAAAGTTGTCTCCGCATCAGATAAGTTTAAAAGTAATCTGGCCTTATTGTTGTGCTATTTTTCAATATCAAACAATTCAAACACTCGCTGCGAAGTGCAAATAACTCTTGTAAACAGCTAAAGCAATTGAAAGGAATATCATTGATCTCAGGGGGAGGTATGCAAGGATTATCGAAAACTACAGGTATATCGTTCTTAGTTACCAAAATTCGTGACGTATCACTGGCAACTACCTCAAAATGCCCAAACACCACCTCATCAGGATTTTCAAGGTTAGAGATATTGGACGGTAAAGTTGCTGGTGGTGCATCGAAAATAGATCCTACCCTATCAGTAAGTTGACTGACTTTGCTCCAATAATCGAAGGATTCAAAACTAAGAGAATATCCAATTATATTGAAATAGTGATTAGCGGCAAAAGTCTCATCAAGAGGTCTTTTTGCAAGGTTTATCCCCCGCAGCGCGTCGTTTTGCAGATCATTTCCATCGAACAAAAAAAACTTTTGAGCATCAACAGGATTGATTACATAGCAGGTTTTCCACATCCATAATGGAAACTTTGATGGAGGCAGTAGTGCTTCCTGAAGAGAATAAACCTCCTCTACTTCCCAGCGCAAAAAAACTGATTCCCCTGATACCCTTTCAATATCAGCATCCAGGAACACATCAATGATCGTTTCTTCCACTTCGAAATTCTCATCTGTAAAAAACCTGTTGGTCACCACATTGTAATAAGCAGAATCATTAGACACTTTTCCAGGCATTGCTTCAATTGCAGAACGATATTTCCTACCGTTTGGCGTGCACACTTCTAAAAAATATGATTTACCCTCCCTCCTTTCCAGTGTGAGGTTTCTAGGTTCATAAACTCCCGGTTTCGTGGTTTCATGATATATTTCTCTATTTCCTGCTTCATCAAATACAACAACTTCGGCAAACTCAATAGGCACAGGTGGTTTGTCAAACGGAGAGGTGATGCTGACATTTATCTGATTTCCTGCCAATCCATCTGTCATTCTTCCAAAAATGACAATGTCACCACCCTTATTCTGAGTTTCAAATTCAATGATTTCTTCACAACCTGTCACCATTATCGTAATCAGCAACAATACGAATACTGCGGGCCTAAAAATGTTCAGGCGATCGATCAGTATTTTTACATGGTGATGCTGCATCATAAAATACTAAAAATAGTCAGGTCTTACCGTTGTACTATTCTTTAAAACGAGGCAGTTTAGGCACTCTTCTTCTATCAATCCTTGTAGACATCTGAAACACCCTTGCGGTACTGTATTTATCTCAGCAGAAATGACATTCCAATTGATATTGAAGCACCATGTGCAATTCCTGCTGAGATAAATAC
>JBCBHL010000430.1:0-5999 GCA_038525605.1 Bacteroidota bacterium | reverse complement strand
CCGGGCAATCTGTTGGCAGGATTTCAAAATCTATCGAAAAAGCGAATACAGATATTGCCCGGCCTTTAATGAGACCTTGGCTCCATTATCAAATAAAATGCTTCTGACTCCTGACTTTACAATAATTGTCGCACGATCCGTGAGAAAAAAGATGGAATCGAGATCAAGTATGGGTTCTGACTTAATGGCGTTCCTAAACAGATTCCAATTGTTATTCTTTTTGATAGCCAACTTATTTGCACCCGTCTGGATTTCCTGATATAGATCAACTTTTAATAAATTCTCCTTCAGATCGAATAGTTTGTAACCCCATTTTGATTTGGTATATACATAAGCACCTTCAACATAAATTTCATGAATGCCCAGAGGTATTAGTTCTTCAAGTCTAAAATTGAGCAGGGTTTCTGCATCACCGGAAAACCCTAAAACATATTTTTGATCAAAAGTTTCTACTTCGTCATATATGAATGAAAGCTCCTTCTCATCAATAGCATTGTCCGTCAATTCGGCAAGGTTTAGCAGCGCCATTTTCCCCCTGCTGGAAAGTGTGATTAGGTCGCCACCCAGAAAGGTGATTTCATCATATGTACCGGATAACATTCTTTTTCCCAGAAATGAAAACAAAAACATTTTCCCATCCTTTTCCGCCTTTAGGTAGTTAGGCCCCACCATCTCAATATTATCATACTCCATTGGCAGAATTAAATCACCTGAAACTAACATACAACCAAATTTTCCTGCTGATTCCAGTGCCACAATCCCATTTGTTAGTAATTTGAAATCCCCTACATTCTCCCTAACCAACTTGCCCGTTCTGTTCATTAAATACTGGTTTCCCTGACTGGTAACTTTTAATAAAACATCATTGGATACACCACATAAATACTGGTCATCAATCGCGTCAAGGTTGGCTTGAATCACGATTTGGCCATCGTTGGCAGAAAAAAAACCAAATTTCTCGTCTTTTAAAAACGGCAAAAGGTCGATCCCTTCAAGAGACTTTTCTCTTGCCAGTGAATCAGATACTAATCTGTCAGGAAAAGTAAAATCGTCACGATGTTTTGACTGATGATAGAGTGCATTGACAGCAAATTCCTTGCTGGGGGAATCCGAATACTTATTAATGAAATTCACATAAGATTCCGGTGAATTTGAAACTGTGTAATGCAACAGCAATTGTCTTTCCAATGTCGCTCTAAACGGCGTATCGCCTACTTCTTTGAAAAAAACTTCTATTGCTGCCGCTGATTGATTATTCGCTTTTTCTTCAAAGATCAGCTTATGGTACCGATCATTAGCTTCTGGGACCTGTTTAGAATCGGGGTATTCCTGAAAAAATTGCCTGTACCCTTGCCAGGTATTTAAGGAGGAAGCTTTACTAAAGGCGAGACTATCTCTTTTTACCGTTAGTAAAACATCCAGTGAATCATTGTCAAACTCATTGAAAAACAAATCGAAAGCCTTCAGATTCATAGCCTCAACAGCGCGTTGATAAGCCAATAATTCAATATCAATTCTTAACTGTAAAATAGAATCTTTTGAAATACCGATTTTAACAAATTTCTGCTGATCCTTCTCCTCAGTTACATCCCATTGTTCACCTGCAAGTAGCACATGAAAATAAGCCGTATCGATGTGGAATTGCGAGTAGGCAGGTTGGATATGAAGTAATCCTGCAAGATAATGACCCGCCGGATTAATCGAATCTTTATCCAAAGATTTCAATATTTGCTCTTCTGCCCTTTCATAGGCCTGTTCACGGATATATTTTAAAGCCTGTTTATTGGGCTCTGCAAAAGTCCGTATACCTGTCAGCAGTACAAAAGCCACTATGAATAACCTGATGAAAAACATGACTGTCAATATTAGTGGAAGTAAATATAGATAACGAAAATTTATCTGTCATGTTAAAATTCCAATTCATAACCAGATATTCCTGTTGAAACAATTCGATAATGATACATCGGCAGAAATCACCGACTTTTGAATTGAGTTTCATAGTAATAGACGTTTTGGTTAACGAAGATCGTAGCAATTCAACCAGCTATTGATCTAAAAAGGGGCGCAATCGAAAGATTGACGCCCCTTTTTCATGATAAAGCTGAGATTGATGTTTAATATCTAGCAATAATTAACATCAAAAATTTAAGTGAGTAGTTGATAGTTCTCATTTTATGAGCGATCAGAAACATTCCCTAATCCTGACCTCCCGTTATGTACTTTTATATAGTGTAGATAAATGAAAATATGTGACAGCCAGCTAAAGATTTTTTTAAAAAACTTTTACCTACGAAAAATGCTGGTTCATCTTCAAAATCCGATGCTTAGTCGAAATAGGCGCAGCAGTGTGAACGAAACAGACCATATTTGTCATGAGTTTCGTAATATATAAGCGTTAAGTGAGTTTGATTAAGCGTGATCGAATTTAGCTCAACCAGCTATCGATCTATTAAAGGGGTAACATCTTGTTGCCCCTTTTTAATTTGGATCTGTTTCAAATGAATTCTCCTTTCCAGATTGTCTATTCTCATCTTATAAGTTCTTCGCGTTTCATCATTCAAAACTGATTTTATACGATCGGATAATAGCACTATTTCAAGTTTTGCATTTGCGAATTAGGGATTAGACTATATTGTCTCTCCTTCACGACAAAAGCTCAATGAATATTTTTCTAGAAATACTGCTTATTGCACAATTAGCCATCAGCATTTGATGCTTATTCATCAGTAATAATTCCTGTTCACCAGATTAGCTACAGTAAAAAGCAACTGCTTTGGTTTTATTTGCGTCAATAAAGCATAGTAGTTTAGGTTAGTTAGTTTAAAATACAAGGTCCAAAAGACTGCTATACTGTAGCAGTCACCAGTTGTGGATCGTGTATGAGGGCGAAGTTCACACTGAGCCCTCAGTTTTTATGGTTGGTGGTGAAGTCAGGTTTTTTACCTGACTTCTTTTTTTAAAGACAAAGACCAACGATCAGCACATCATCAGTTTGGGGTTCATTTCTTTTCCAATTTCCAAACTCTTCTTCCAATATCAGTTTCTGTTCTTCCATTGGTTTTGTAGAAACTTTGTGCAGAAGATCCTTAAAGTTACCTTTCATATACTTTCTACCTTCGGGGTTAAACTGATCCTGAAATCCATCAGTAGCAAGGTAAAACTTATCTCCAGGCTGATAAGTGATCGAGATATTTTTAAAATCTTTATTATATCCTTCATGACCTCCAATCGAATACCTGGATGATTTGATTACCTTGAATTCTCCTTCATTTATTCCGTAAAGTGTATGTTTAGCACCAGCATAGGCAATGTTATGGTTTGCCTCATCGATCACCAAAATACCGATATCCATTCCATCGTTACTTTTTACATTACTGTTGACCTGCAATGCATACTTTACCTTTTCATCTAGCTGATAAAGTATTTCCTCCGGTTCAAGCGTTCCTTTTTCATGTACGATTTCGTTGAGTAAAGAGGTCCCTAAAACGGTCATAAAAGCCCCGGGAACTCCATGACCCGTACAATCTGAGGCCACAATGATTTTTTTACCATCTTTCTCCCCAAACCAATAAAAATCTCCGGATACTATATCCTTGGGGTGGTAAATGATGTAACTCTTAGGCATGAGGGTGTATAGTGTTGACGAATCTCCTAAAATTGAAGACTGAATTCTCCCGGCATATAATATACTATCTGTGATCGACTTGTTCTTGTGAGATAGTTCCTGCTGGAATTTATAGTTTTCCGTTTTAAAAATGTTGAAGATAAAGTACAACATAATCGCCGTGATGACCAGATTCAGCAAAAAGCTTACCTGCTCGTTTGGGCTCTGATAAAACTGCGGAATACTCCATGAGAGCACATGAGCTGCCAGCAGAAAAACCATGCCTGTCAGAAAAAGTACGTTAACAGTTTTCTTGTTTTCAAAAAACAGAATCGCCAACGCCGCTGAACCAAATATAATCAGTTGCGATCCCCGCGACGCTCCCCAATACACTGAAAGCCCGGTTAAATAGATATAGGGAACGAAAACACATAAATATCTGGCAATTTTATATCGACCGGCAAAGTTGAACAACAGTGGAATCCCAAAGAGAAATGAGCCTACCAATTGCGGATATACCTCATAGGTGAGGCCCTGTAGGTAGCTTTTAATCAATAAAATAAAAAAAATAATCTGTCCTATTACCAATACGGTATTCAATAGTCTCACCTTTCGTTTTTCCAGGTTGGTGATGTCTGCTGTCACACCTTTATTGAGTATCGCTTGCCATATTGAGGAAACTTTGCTCAGTACTGTCATTTTCTTCTTTTTCATAGGCTGGTAGTTATTTTGAATAGCATAATTTTTATCTGCTGGTTTCCCAGGTAATGAGATAACTGGCAAGAAAGTCTTGTTTTTTCAGCTTCATCGAAGTTTGAAAGGGTCCTCCCTCCTCATTGATCATCATATCGAAGGTGCCCATGTAGTCATTTTTGGAGAGTAAATCATATTCCCATAGCTCTATAGTAGCAAATTGTCCTTCAGGAACATCCAGACTGATATTCACGCTAACAGTTTCGTCGGTTTTGATCCCTTTAAACAACCCCGAAGGCCAAATTTTTTGTCCATTATATTTCAGGTATATTTCATCACCATCAAACTCGTCGTTTACATTACATCTGATTTCTGTAATATGTAGCTTCATTGGGTATTAGATTGGATAAGAACTTTTCATCATACGTAACCCTTACAACTTATAATTTTATATCAATTTGTGAATAAATCAAATTTAATTAATTGAAAAATATCTTTTTGTCCACTACCTGAAAGGAGCGGGATATTTGCCCAATCACCAAAATGTCATTCACTGGACAAAACCAGATTGGCTGATAATCGTTCAAAAACCTATCAATAACAATTCAGGAATGAACAGATTAATACTTGCAGGATTCTTTTTAATACTTACTGCCTGTGCTGCCTCGGTAGACACTGACCCTCAAAGTCTTGTTGATCAATCGATTAAGTCTCACGGTTTCGATCGTCTTACCAACAAAAGCATCTCATTCAAATTTAGAAAAAAGACTTATTCTGTTGCCAGAAAAGCCGACGGATATATTTACAAAAGAGTATTTACAGACTCTCTTGGTACAATTGTCGATGAACTCAAAAACAGCTCTGAGTTGGTGAGAAAAGTAAATGGTAGTACAACTTCATTAAACGAAAAGGAAGTCAAGATTGCTACCGAAGCAGTTAATTCTGTTCTCTATTTCTTTCAGTTGCCTTATGGCTTAAATGATGCTGCGGTCAACAAGCAATATGCAGGTGAAGATGAAATAAGCGGCGTTAAATATCATTTGGTTTCAGTAACCTTTAAACAGGAAGGCGGAGGAACAGATTTTCAGGATGAGTATATGTATTGGATTAACCAATCAGACAATACGATTGATTACCTGGCGTACAATTACATCGTCAACGAGGGAGGTGTGAGGTTTCGAAAAGCTATCAACAGGAAAACAGTTGATGGTTTAGTCTTTCAGGATTACATCAATTACAAACCTGCTGATAAAAAGACCCCGCTAAAGGAGCTTTCCAAACTATATCAGGAGAATAAACTCATTGAACTTAGTAGAATTATTGCAGAAGATATCAGCATTTCTGGTATCCGGTAACTCTTTAGTTAGCTAATAGTCTTTTCCGGTTTTTTACCTTTTTTAAAAGAATAGATCATTACCAGTATTCCGACTAAAAACAGCGGGATACTGAGTATCTGTCCCATATTTAATGGCAAACCGTCTTCAAAGGCTACCTGATTTTCTTTAAAGAATTCATCAGCAAAACGCAATGCCCAAAGCAATGCCAAAAATAGCCCGAATACAAAGCCTTCGGGGAGATTGTGCCTGAAATTCGCCCAAAGATAAAACAGCAATAAAAACAGAACGACGCAGTAAATTGCCTCATACAGCTGTGCAGGATGTCTTGCAATACCATAAATCCCCACTTTGTGGCAAATGTGGGG
>JBCBHL010000429.1:0-6080 GCA_038525605.1 Bacteroidota bacterium | reverse complement strand
GAATCCATTGATCCTGCCGGGTGTTTGCAAGTCATCAAATCTAAATCTGAAAATTTCCTGAAAGTTGTCTGATATATTCCTTGAGGCACTGAATTCAACCCTAAGGTCTTTGATAGGCTCCACAGTAGATTTTAATGATAGGTCTTCTGTTCTAAACTGTACAAAAGGATTCGTTACAGGGATACTATCCTGCAGATTACCTTGAGCCAGCCAGCCATTCGCTGCTGCTATCCGTCGTATTTCAGGATCCTGACTTCCTAAAATAAACCCATACCCCGGTGCTGCAAAATCTTCATCCATTCCAAAAAGAAATGGCGTTGGCAAAAATCCGGGTAGGCTGGTACCTTCGTTGATCGAATAATTCACATTGATACTCCTCACAGACATTAGCAGACGCAGAAATCCTTTCAGACCTTTATTTTCAGCTCTCTGGATTGTATCAGCCGGGTCCGGAACCGTAGGCCGTCTGGACCTTCCCCGCTTGGCAGGTGTATTGATCTCTTTTAAAATTTTCACTTTGTTATAGAGTTTAACGAGATCAAAGTTGGTAACTGCGCTTTGGTTTCTAGTATTGCTGATGACGCTACCAAAATCTTCCAGCTGATTGAGAGCTCCTGAAGTCCAGTTATAGGTGGTATTGAACTGGGCAGTAGCCTCCACCCAATCTGTGAGAGGAAGTTTAGAAAAAGGCAAAGTGTAAGTAGCACTGATCCGCTGGTCAAACAACCTCGTTCGCCCAAAGTCTCTGATATTGTCCCAGATTTCTGCTCTTCCCGCAGCATTGATGTCTCCATCGGGTTCATCGATAATCGCATTTACACGAGCTGCATAGTCAAAGCCTAAACTCCTGAATAAATCCCATCGGAAGCTATAGGTTCTGTCGAAATAAAATGTCTTCTGAAATTGTGCGGTGTCCAGTGGTGTATAGTCAGTATTTCGATACCTTATCTTTCTGAAATTTCTCGATAAATCACTCCTGAATGAAAAATTATTAGGAACCGGGTTTAGATTGATATCTTTCAGCCACTGCAAATACGGACTGGAAAGCTTCTCAGAATTTTTAAAAGGCTCGATACTCAAATCTCCCACATCATAATTGTAAGACATACCTCCATTGTATGACTGATCGAGGAATTCTGCTTCCACAAGTCCACTTCGCTGCGTCTCGGTGTAGGCATAATTAAAGGAGAAATTTTCAATGTCGTAAATGTGCTTACTGGCCTCCGGATTAACTTTTTCTTTTCTGATGTTGGAAAAGTTGATACTTCTTACCGTCTGTCGGTCTTCCACAATATCTCTAAACTCTGCCTCCTCGACAGGATCTTCAAAATTCCTCAGCGCCGCTTCAAGTGGCACATCAGGATCTGTCGGGTCAAACCTGGGGATAGCCCTGCTATTTTGATAGTTCACAGATACAGGCAACCTGATACCGTGTTTACCGGGGAGTAGCTTATCGGCGTTTACATTGGCAGACAAGCTATAGTTCACAGTCTCTTTCCTGGTACGCTGGATGATATTATCCTGAATGCCTCCAAATCCAATTCCCTGGTAACTGGCAGAAGCAGAAACCGTAGCAAAGTCAGCAAGCTTCGTATTCAATCTGGCTCGACCTGCCCATCCTTTGGTATCGTCAAAGTCAGTCACTCTGAGTTCGTTGGCCCAGACGCAGACTGATCTGGCACCTCCCTGACCATCGTCATCACGAGGATTTCTCACCCCTATTACCAGCGTCCTGACGATACTCAGTTTAGGATCCCCGACGACTGTCAGCGTATAATGCCCATTCTCCGAATTTCTTGAGAATGGGTTGAGCGGATTTAGCCCTAATCTGTTTCGTTCGCTCTTTAGGGAGAATAGTTCCTGGAGAGCCAGATTGATCTCATTTTCTTCCGGCCAGATCTGACGCCTTAATTCCAGATTTTCATTTCCGTCCCTCATCGCAAAAGGAGGCCTGGTCAACTTCAGAGGCACTTCTATTTCATAGTAATTCTGCGTTTCACTATTACCAAGTCTTAGAAATCCTCTCAGTTCTCCATCCCGGATAACTGATCCCTGAAATGACTCAGCATGAAAAAACATTCGGATGGTACCGTAATTAACCAAATCAAAACTTACCTGCTTAAAAATGGCTCTGGAATCCTGATCCTGGAGGTCTTCGATACACATCTGGATAGACTGCTCATTACGCCTTCTGACATTGGTCGTCGTATTGTCCTGATCCCTGGATAATCCCGGTGGCAGATCATAAGGCGACTTATCACCTATACCTTGAGCATTTTCTTCTACATTAACAACCGTTACGTTAAAGTCTGTTACCGAAGGATCAGGGATTTCATTAAAACCCGGTGTATTGAGTGGTTTTTGTACTCTCAGCCACTTACTACCCACCATTTGAAACTTCGCCATTCTCAAGACTACAGGCTGTGACCACCCTGTCAGGTAGAGTCTTGTATATTTGATAGTTTGCAAATCCGGGTTACCGATCACTCTGTCTGGTTGACTGATTGGAATTCTGAACAGATACCAACTGGCATTGAATCCACCTTCATCCTCAACATCTACCCTGTCGACTACATATCTCTGACCTACTGCCAGTCTGTTATTATCCAAAGGAATTCTGTATTCGAAGAAATTCTCGATGGCATTTAATGTATTATCCTGATTCAAATCTTCCTTATCAGGAGCGTTGGCAAATGATGGTGTCAGTCCTCTGGCGGTTTGTGTCGTTGAGTTATTACCATCCAGTCCGTTGAAATTCTTATACCTCCTGACAATCCCCGCATCTGTATCATCAAGATCATCTCCAAGGTAATATTGGAAGTTGTCGGCAGATACATCCTGCAGAATTCTGTCTCTGGTATTACCCGGCAGGCCATTCAAACTCTGTACGAAAGGACTAAAAGAGTCAAAGGCCGCTTCAGCATCGTCGTTCAGACCGTCGAGTCCCACGTCCTGATTTGTCCTGGATTCTTCCAAATTATTTGGATAAAAGTCAGTGAGGTAACTTTCGTTGGTTACACGACCCCAAGTGTTGTCTACGGTTCCTTCCGTGCTCCCATCTTCGGGTAAACCATGTTCAAAAGCAAACCGATCGTCTTTCAGTACGTCTTCCGAAATATCTCCGATATTAATTACTAGCTCTCCACCTGTCGTGTTATTCGTGTTGAACAACCCATCTTTCACAATTCCCTGTTCTCCTGAAATAAATGGATCCAAGAGCCAGAATTCAATGTATTCGATGTTCTGTTGTACATAGTTGGTCAGTACCGTATTTGCTCGTGTAATAGCTCCGAAATTTTCACGGGGATTGTTGAGCAATCCATTTTCATCTAAATCGGTCGTATAGTTGTTTTGTCCTCTCTCATTAGGAAAAAAAGCAATATCTAACAGCGGTTCGTTAGTTTGAACCACAAATCTATCTCTGCCCGGAAATAATTGTCTCGGCAAATAAGGTCTTTCGTAGGCATTCCCTCTGATTTCATCTTGCGTCAAATTACTAGGAAAGAAAGGTGAATTAGTAGCGTAAAAGGTTGTATTATCAACTGTATACCAAGCTATTTTTGCTTTCTTATCATTAAAGGCAAGCGTACTACTTTCCGATGGGTTGAAAAAGCGATTATCCTGTGTGGTCGGTGTTGAACCAAGCTTCCAGCCCTGGAAGTTCCCTAAAACAATCGGTGTGATAGAATTTTCAAAATCATCGAGATAGGAAGTCCCTTCGCCATCTACAATATTGGATGTTCCCGGCAATAGCTGGGCAAATTCTGCACTAAATGATATATTGGAAGGTTCTTTGGTGTTCAGCACGGGGAGTGCATCAACCAGTTTAGTAAGAAATCTCGAATCTGATGAATAGTTCAAATCAAGACCCCATTTAGTATTTTTTAAAGGCTCACTACCAATTGAAAATCTACTGATTCCACCTGGTCTTTCATTAAGTCTAAGTAAAGTAGCACCGAAATTAAAATTGTCATTCACAATATATTCGGCTCTTACTCCCGTAAACCATTTAGTTTGAAAGTTGAATAAATCTGCTTCTTCGAATTGTATTCGTACTTCAAGACAGCTACTGGCAATCTGGTCATCGATTGTGAGAGTCCCGATACCACTGATGGTGTAGTCCTGACCAGCTCTTAAAATCCTGCCTCCCACCGACACAGTGATAGAATTGGCATCTACGTTAAATGGCAGGTTAATGACATTATTCACTCTGGATCCATTAGCACCCTGACCTCCACCTCTTCCGGTCCCACCTTCAAATGACACTGCCATGATGAAGTTATTCTTTTCATTGACCCGTGAGGCATTGATTTTTGTATCGTCATAAATTTCATTGAAGACAAACTGCTCGATTAATTCCTCTTCGCCATCAGCAAAAAGTGCTGCCAGGTTTGATCCGAAAGGTTCAAGAATAGGAAATACGATTTTACCCTCATACAAGGTGATATCCGGAATATCATCGAATTTACCATCGGGCTGAGGATCAAAATTTTGGTTAACTCTGTCAATACCTAAAAGCTGATTCAGGTTTACACCCTGTGTATTTGCTCCTAAAGGAAGACTTGGGTTTGGCAATCCCGAACTAAAATCCAGGTAATTAATTTGCATCGTCACATCCCTGATTCCGGATCCATTCTGCAAATCATAAATATTTTTCATCATCAAATCCCATGAAGCATTGTTGATTAAAACCGCTCCTGGCTTGATCATTTTCAGGTAAATAAGCTCATCATCTCTTCTTCCCTGATAATCCTGCGTTACTTCACCAACCTGGAAATTTTCGCCTCCAAAAGAATACTGATAGGAAATCGCTATAGTTTCTTGGTCACTGACCCTTCTTCTCAAAGATAAGAATCCCGTTTTTGGGTTGATGGTATATTCGTCAGGGTTTAGTTTTCTGGCCTGAACGATTGTAAAATCTTCTCCTTCCACTAATCCCAGATCCCGCAGCGAACTGGCTGTGTTGTCTTTACTTCTAAACTCCGTAGCTCTTGCCTCATCGGTTGTATAGCTGAATAAGTCATTGGCACTATTTTGATTAGGCACCCTTCTGCTCGAAGAGAATCTAGCCAGCAATTCGTTGTTTGGTTCGGTCTGAGGTATCGTCTCATTATTTCTGATCCTGAATTCACCTAAATCCGTCAACGCTACAATTTCTCTGAGGTTCCTGGTGTCGTTGCTATTTTGCACACTGATGTAGACTTCTACCCTGCCGGCGTCTACCAGTAAACTGTTGTTGTTAACGTTTGGGTAGTTGGCAAGCCACCTTTCATAATTATCCCTAAAGAAGTGCCCCAGGAAAAAGTGCTGGTTATCAGCATAATCCGGTGCAAATATCTGCGTACTGTTCTGACCTGTATTGTCACCTGCGTTGAAAGAATTGCCACCTGAGCCACCATCACCGAATCCATCGTTACACAGCGGAATAATCAGTTCCTTGTTTGTACTTTGCTGTCTTGATGCTACCCCTGTCAGGAATAGTTTCCCAAACTGGAGTTGCGTCTTTACCCCAAACAGATTTTGAGCGCCAGTCATCAAACTGTTGGTTACAGGCATACCTACATTACCGATTTCAATCTTTTTAATGATGTCTTCTTCGTACCCGGTGTATTCTACCTTGAGGTCATTTTGAAAATCAAAGGAATTGTTATTATCAAAACTAGCAGTAACCCGCAACTTGTCACCAATAGCACCTGTCACGTTCATATTGATCTGCTGATTGAAGTTCAGGTTTCCGTTCCGCTGTCTCCTGATCGGAATTGAAGGATCATCGGATCTTTGCCATCTACCTCCAATATCAAGATTAACAAAACCATTGGGCTGAATGTCTACATAATCTCCACCAAAAATTCTATCCAGTACAGGATTAATCGGAATTCTGGGAATAAGTCTCCTCCCGCTCACAGCACTTTCACCGTCGAGACCGACAGATTTATCTTTCCAGTAATCTCTGATCAACTGTTTAGTCTGATATTGATTGAATTCATTGAAAGACATAGAGGTTGTAGGACGGAAATTGATATCACCTATTTTTTCATAAATCGTGTAATTGAGCGCCGTATCTATTTCAACATCAAGCT
>JBCBHL010000428.1:0-6097 GCA_038525605.1 Bacteroidota bacterium | reverse complement strand
GTTTTGACACAAAAACTAAGGAAAAAAGTCAAGGCTGTGCCGAAAATGCGTTAAGAAAATTAGCTAATGAAACGGTTAAAAAATATAAGCTGTTTGACGAAAGGAGTTCTTAGATTTTCAGTGCAATTAGCTAATTTTTAGTGATTTTCGGCACAGCCTTGACTTTTTTCCTTAGTTTTTGTGTCAAAACAAAAAGTAAGTGCTCGCCCGGCATGAGGGCGAAAGAGAATAAACAGAAGTAGCCTAAGAATTTACTAAAGGGAGATCATAAACTCTACGAGATTAGTCTCTCTTTTCAATTGTAATTTCTTTCTCAGCCTGCTTCTTGAGGTTTTTACACTATCAGTAGAGATTCCCAGCATGTCACTGATTTCTTTGGATGAGAAATTCAGTTTTAGCAATGTGCAAAGCTTGATTTCTGCTGGGCTCAGTGCCGGATTTAACCTGCCTAGTTTTTTAAAAAAATCTGAGTGAACCTGCTCAAAAACCATTTTGAAATCAGTCCAGTTTTTGTCTGTGTCGAAGCTTTTGTTTACCAAATTGTTGATTGATTTGATTTTGCTGGTCACCGATTGATCTGATGTACTTTCCAGTCCATTCAAATCTGATTTAATCTCTGCAAGGGCTTCATTCTTTTTGATGATGTCAAGTGCATTAGTGGTCAATTCCCTGTTCTTTTGTTCCAGTTCCCTGGTTAAGTTTGAAAGCTTAAGTGCCTGAATTTGTTTGGATTGCTCATGAATAAGCCTGTCCCTTCTGGATCTCGATCGCAGGTAGAAAACAATGATACAAGTGATGATTCCCAATGATATCAGAGAGGAAATCAATAAGGTGTTCATGGCATTTTTCCGATCGTTTTCTGCTTTGATTAATTGAATCTTTTGCTCTTTTAGCTGCAAGGCGATTTCCTGCTTTTCTTTTTCATAAGCGTCTTTTATTTGCTGAATGGTATTGGCTTTGTTGAAATTATAGACGCTGTCTTTCAAATCAGCATACTTTTTTTGATATTCAAAAGCCTTTTGATAATCACCCAGGTAGCTATGATATTCTCCATATTCATAGTAGGTAAGAAATAGCATTTTTGGTGATGAGGTGTCAATAGAAAGCCGTTCGGCTTTATTGAGGTACTTTTTCGCATTTTCAGGCTGGTGAATGCTGAGATATGTTTTGCCGATCAGCCTCTTGGTGAGTGAAAGGTTAGCTTTGTTATCCTGTTCTTCAAACATTTCATCTGCCTCAAGAAGATATTTTAAAGCTTTTTTAAACTCACCTTTGAACCGAAACAAACTCCCGAGATTAGCAATGGTATATGACAGAGCTCTTTTATCACCTAAGATTCTTTTGATTTCCAGTGCCCGGTTGAAATAGTGAAGTGAAGAATCGTAATTTTGTATTTCCAGATACACCGAACCAATGTTGTTGAGAACAGATGACATGCTCTTTCGATTGTCCAGGGCCTCATAGTAATGAAGTGCTTTTTTATGATATTTCAATGCTTCCTCATAAATTCCCTGTGCATAATAAAACTGCCCATTAACAGCATACCATTGACCTTTGTACTGATTGAAATCATGATTGTTCATCAGTTTTTCCATCTCTATTACATGTATCTGAGCTTTATCGTATAGCGTCATTTCAAGATAAATCAGGAGCAAAAATTTATGACAATGTAGTTTTAGCTCATATTGTTCTAGTTCTTCCGTTAATTTCAGAGTTTGCATCGTCAGCGTTTCAGCTGATTTGGGATTTACAGAATAGATGTCTTTGATGATATCGAGATACAGTGCTACCGTTCCCGAATCTTTCTCACTGATCAATTCGAGAGAATCCAAAGTACTTTGATAGACAGTAATTTCATTATGTTGTTCTTCTGCGAAAACTGTAAACAACACAATTAAGGATGCCGCAAGCGTATATATCCTTTTCATGGAGATTTGTGTTCTAGTTAGCAAGTTTGTTTACCTCACATAATCAATTTTGTTTATCTATAAAATAGATTTCAATCTGATCAATCAGGCATAACGTATTTATAATTAATTACTTCTGAAGTAAAAATTACCCTACTTTCTATCATTGTTTACTTTATGATCACCTTATTCCAAGGGTATGTTTACTTTTTGATCACCTCTCATTCTTTAATTTCAGTGACCATCAAATCTATTTTTGCAGAAATGTTTAAAACCTAAAATGTTTATGATTATGAAACTTAGAATATTATTACTAACAACACTTGTGGTACTTGCTTTCTCATGCCAGGAAGAGGAAGTAACGCCAATATCTGATCTTGAAGATCAGGAGTCAGTAGTCTGGTCGGACAAATTCGACCTTGTTTTAGATCCGGTAGTGATAGACCCGATTTACTTCGATTCTATTGATATTGTACCGATTACTCCTGTTTTTCCTCCCGTAAATGATTCTCTGAAGAATATTTACGATGTAACTATCACCTCAGGTACTGAGGAAATTTCTGGAATACTGAATATCAACGCTGGAAATTCATTTAGCGACAACTTTGTCAATGGAGCTGTACTGACTGTCAATGATGAAGAATTTGTTTTGATCGACAAGAACGTTGCAATATTGAATGGTTACGGCACTTTCAGATTTACTTTTGAAGACACCGATGGAAATACTTTAACGACAACACTTACAGGAATACTTGGCAGATCGTTAAATGGAAATTACACAACCAATTCTAATGCCCTTCCTTCAAGAGGATCGATCAAGGCGCTTTCTCAGGGTGACCCCTTTAGAATAGACTTTGGTGATCTGGATCTTTCAAATATCGTCATTACACCTGCGCAATAGTTTAAGGTTCTCTATGTTAATGACGTAGGTTTGGTTAGCAGCCGGTCTTATCCTCAGGGCCGGCTATTTTTATGCATTCATCATCTGCTGTAAACCATCAGCATTTTAGCTCAAAAGTATAATCACTAATACTTGATCGTCAGAGGAAGTGAATCAAAATGCTTCGTTCTCTTCTCTTTCAGATCATCGAATTCAAGAATCAGGTGGTTTTTATCCGATTGTATATATTCTATTTGTTCTTCTCCATCGAAATGCTCTGTAAAACTTTGACTACCCTCGAGAATTTCATATTGAAAAATAGCCTTTGTCAGCCTGTTGATAGGACGACTATGTTCGGTGGGCTCGTTGGTGTTTTCAGTTACGCCTTTGAAGGGTAGTCTGAAAGTCCATGGCAGACTGTGATAATCATTATTGGTAACTACCTCAATAGGCATGTTAGGTGGAAAATATACGGGTTTATACTGATAGCTGTTTTCAAACACCTGATCACTTGAGGGTTCGTTTACCAGACATAAGCCGAATGATGAGGCACCATTGTTCTGAAAATCTGATCTTTCGAAAAGTTTTGTGCTCTGCATAGATTTTGATGAGATTTCTTCCTGATTAGCTACCCAGAGAACTTCCAAAAAGAAGTTTTTGAAGTAGAATTTTCTATTGGCAGTGCCCTGTCCTTTATGAACTCTGCTACTGCCTTCAATAAGGCCGAAATTTGCTAATTCGTCGGCCTCATTACCTACTTCGTCGGAAAAAATAAATATATGATCAATTATCACTCGAAATCTCTTTAAATTGAATAAACAATTACCAAAGTAGACTCAATGATATTGAATAATTTTGTTTAATGTAAAATTTTGAACGTGGTGATTTAGATCTAATATATTTGTATATTCAGACCACTTAAATGCTTCAATGTTGTTGTTTTAAACGGATTAGTTAGTTACGCTAAGTGAACGATAGATAACTAAGCCCTTATAAGTTTTATAGTTTGGTAAAGAAAGTATTTCTTGTTTTCATTTTCTGTCTTTTGGGGCAGCTTTCCCCAGGACAAATTTCTTATCCATACAACGTTGATCTGGAGTCGAGTGGGTTTTTACTGACATCCAAGGAAGTTTCCTTCGAGCAGATCAAAGATTCTGTGTTCAGGTCTTACCATTCATACCCGGAGCTTCAGCAACGCCGATTGGGAAAGGCCGTCTGGATTAAATCAACGATTATATCCGAATATACATCGGAGCTGATTCTCGATTTTTTGAGAAAGGATTATGTCGATTTGTATCTTTTAGATGGAGAAAGGCTAATGATTCATTCAAAAACAGGTTTTCTGCTGCCATCCTCAGAAAAGAGCATGCAGCGCTGGAATGCAATTGATATCATTCTATTAGCTGATAGGGAATATACGGTTTATTACAGAATTGTCAATGAGGTAAACGACCTTGATCTAAATATTAACGTCAACCAAAGAGGAGACTGGAGGCGGGAGTTACTATATGGAATTATAAAAGATATCGCGTTTTTGTCGGTTATGTTTATCATTTCGGTTTACATGCTGCTAACGTATTTTCAGAATAAGTCAAAGACTTACCTATACCTGGCTTTGTATCTGCTGGTGGTGTGTTTGTTCTATGCTTTTATTCTGGATATTATGAGGGATTTCTTTATTACAGAATCACCTCACATCACTTTATATACTGTTTCATTGGCGCTATTAGGTCCTTGTTTCTATATAGGCTTTGCGAGGGACTACCTGAATACAAAGAAACTGATTCCGGTTTGGGATAAAAGGCTGGCAATAATTGCACGGATAGACCTGCTCGTTTTTGTTTTGGCGGTTATAATTTTCAGAATTTCTAATGATTACTACCTTTTAGTAGATATCGTCAGAGTATCGTTGGCCACTAACCTGATAGCAGGACTTATTCTAATATTCCTTTTGCGTAATAAACGCAATCCACTGTTGTATTACTATATGGTCGGGAGTGCTTTTATGCTGGTTAGTACGGCAATTGATTTGATACTATGGACGGAAGCTGAACGCCTCGGCAATATTGCGCAACTGGGATATATTGGTGAAATCATTGTTTTTTCGATGGGGTTGGCGAAGAGAAATCAAATCGCCGAAAAAGAGAAGAAAATCGCTCAGGATTCTTATATCAATCAGTTGAAAATCAATGAAAAATCTCATTAAAGACCAAAAGAACAGGCTTGAGCAAAAGGTGAAGGAAAGGACAAAAGAACTGGAAGTAAATAAGGAATTGGCCGAAAAGAATGCCAAAATCAAAGAGGAGTTTCTTTCGGTGATGAGCCATGAGATCAGAACACCTATGAATGCAATTGTGGGATTGACGCATATGCTAAATTCCAAAGATCAGAAAGATACCTTTGATGAAAACCTGACGACTTTGCGTTATTCGGTAGATAACCTGATGTCATTGATCAACAATGTGCTGGACTACAACAAAATCAGTGCCGGCAAGATAGAGCTTGAACAGGTTGATTTTAACCTGAAAAAAATCGTTCTGAGTGTCTGTCATTTGTTCAAAGCAAAAGCAGATTCCAAAGGCCTGGAGTTTAGAATCCAAATTGCTGACGATCTCCCGGAATCCGTAAACGGTGATCCATTTCGACTTACGCAGATATTGAATAACTTTTTGAGTAATGCTATCAAATTCACCTCCTCGGGATTTATTTCTATTTCAGTGAAGCAATTAGCAATCCGTGACAACAAGGCCCAGATTCAGTTTACTGTAGCGGATTCGGGCGTAGGTATTACGAAATCGAAACAGCTTACAATTTTCGATTCATTTACGCAGGCCAGTGACGACACTTCCCGTAAATACGGTGGGACAGGATTGGGGCTGGCTATTTCAAAAGACCTGATCAAACTGATGGGAGGGGGCGTAGAAGTGATTAGCAATGTTGGCGAAGGCAGTGAATTCATCTTTGACACAGATTTTGAAATCTCTGATGGTGTAGCTGGGGAATTTCTGCATGCCAGAAACTATTCGAGGCATAAACTCAAAGACCTGGAAGACCTATCTGTCTTAATTGTTGATGACAATCAGTTAAACCGGATGGTACTGAAAAAATTTATGGATCGATGGAATGTTTCCAGCGATTCGGCAGAAAATGGGCTGGTTGCACTGGATAAACTCAGGAAAGAGCAATTCGATATCGTGCTGCTCGATTTGCAAATGCCGGAAATGGATGGTTATGAAATAGCAATGATTGGCACAGACTTCAACTTTTGATCATCGGACATTACTTTTGCCATTTCATAACCAACCATTTC
>JBCBHL010000427.1:0-6101 GCA_038525605.1 Bacteroidota bacterium | reverse complement strand
TAGTAATGATTAGACACCATAAACTAACACAGAAAACCCCGAAAATCAGCATATATGCAGATAATCGGGGTTTTTATTTATCTTCTTATAATAAACGTCATAAATATTTGCGTTATTAGATTTATATTCTCAACTTACTTTTTCATCAAATTAATGAGTATTGCAAAAGCTAAGAGTAGAAAATCCTGAGGTAATTAAGCAAGAGATTCAAGACTATTTAAAAAGTGAGGATGGCCGATTTGTTCATCGACTCCATGGTATTTTATTAATGTTAGAGAGTTCAGATTATAATTGTAGTCATGTTGGAGCTTTGTTTGGCAATTCTCCACGAACAATTTCAAATTGGGTTCATAAAATCAATCAAACTGGCAGCATTTCTTCCTTATTAGATGCTCCTCGCCCAGGCCGCAGGCCTAGGCTTACCGTTGATCAGGAAGAGCAAATAAAAAAGGCGCTATCTGTGTCGCCTGATCAATCAGGTATAGATGCTAATCAATGGGACGGAAAGACTCTTTCATATTATATCCAACAGTCTTTCCAGATAGAGCTAAAGGTCAGACAATGTCAACGACTTATGAAAAAATTAGGATTCACGCTTCAAAAACCAAGAACAGTCCCTGCGCCAGGAGACCCTGAAGCTAAAGAGGCCTTCAAAAAAACTTCAACAGAAACGTGATTCAGGTGAATATGAGATCTTTTTCCAAGATGAATGTCATTTCAGACGAGCTTGTTCAACTTCAAGAGCATGGTATCTAAAAGGCAAAGCTCCTACTTTACCTTCTGGTTGGTAACGATAAAGTAAGCATTGCAGGAGCGGTAAGCCAAGAAACTGGAATGCTCTTCATCCTAACCGCATCTAAATTTAATGCTGTCTCTTTTAAAAGATTCTTACAGAAATTTCTAAAGAGAAAGAACTCGCAGGAAAAAGAAAAAAGCACTCTTAGTTTTAGATAATGCCAAATATCATAAAGCTCATGAACTTAAAGATTACCTGGAAGAAGTCAAGGACAGGTTAGAGTTGCTCTTTCTACCTCCATATAGTCCAGATTTAAACCCTATTGAAATTGTTTGGAGGGAAACCAGAAGAAATGTGACTAACAATAGATATTTTGGCTCATTAGCGGAACAGAAACAAAAACTACTGGAATACTGGGCTAAATATGAAAAAGGATCTGATGAACTCGTTAAACTAACAGCATTTTATTAAGACGTTCATTATAGAACTATTACCCCCTGAAATACAGATACTTAAACTATTTCAGGAGCGCCCTAATTTTGTGTGGAAGACTAAAGTATTTTCATTTCAGCTTATGTTCCATGATAGGTTACCGACGGAAATTATTCTAAATTTTTCCTATTCAATCCGCATACTTATATGAGCCCTGAATAGAAAATGCTCAGTTATTCAAACTGTTATCTACCCCGCTAGTCACTTTCATTTCCCAAGACTTGATTGTAAGCTTTTAATAATTTTGCTGACTGATATTTCCACTCCAGCTCGTTAATCATTCTGTCTCTACCAAATTTCCCCATTTGCTTTCTAACTTCATCATCTGAGTCACAAAGCTCAACAATTTTCTTAGCAAAATCTTCTATATTGTTAGGATCAGCATACCAGGAAGCTTCTAAAGCAGAACGCCTACCTTCAAGAAGGTCGTACTGAACTATTGGTTTCTCAAGAGCCATATATTCCAGTATTTTATTCATAGTAGACTTGTCATTCAATGGATTCATGGGATCGGGATTTACACATACATCACATGAAGATAACCTGGCGATAAGCTCTTCATCTGATACCCGACCAGTAAAGTCTACATAGTCTTCAAGGTCGTATTCTATTGTAAGATTTTTAAGATCATCCCAACATGGACCACTTCCAATCAAACAAAACTGAACATCTTTCCTATTTAAATTATATACTATGTACTTTGCTGCTTTGACTAGGTGATCTACGCCATCAAATTCCCCCATCACTCCTAAATAACCAATCAAGTATTTCCTACTATTTTTATAAGACTCATTTGTGGGAACTGGCTGAAATTTCGAAAGATCAGGACCACTTCTTACTACATGAACATCTTCAGGCTTTTTCTTACCTCTTTCAATAGCTATCAGCTTATAAGACTCGTTGGTTGATATAACCAGATCAGCAGTTTTGAAAGTAAGTTTTTCTGCTATTTTTAAAGCGTGGTAAAAAAAGCCTCTTTTATTGAATTTAGACTCAAACAGCTCCGGGTTAAGATCGTGATGATCGAAGATCACTTTTGTCCTATTAAAGAATTTGAACCAAAGAGTTACTAAAAATAAGATATCAGGTGGGTTGCAAAGTTGAATGACATCAAACCCATGCTTTCTCTTAATCTTAAGTGCAAGTCTAAATTCATGGAACAATGCTGCTAAGTACTCTCTGATATAGCCAGCGGCAGAACTGTGCTCTGGAGGCAGACTATGACGGTATATATGAATATCATTGATATATTCGTATGACTTTTCATAGCTTTTCCCTTTAGGGCAGATAATAGCAACCTGATATCCTTCTTTTGTGAGAGTGTTAGATTCCATCCAAACACGTCTATCAAAAGGCAATGGAAGGTTTTCTACTATTATTAGTACTTTTTTACCAGGCAATTCCTTCATATTTAGAGTAATCTATATTCTCATTGAATATACCTGACAAATCTATGATACTAACTTTACCTTTCACAGAATCGAGTATTTGACGAAATTCAGCTGCACCATGTGTTACAACTATCAAATCCGATTCTTTTAACAGTTGTTGAGATGAAGAGACTATCAAGTCAGAAAGATGTGGTATTCTGCTTTCGATATAATCCTTGTTACTACCGATCAATTTACTCTCGTGAACAGCGTTATCTAAAATAGACAACTCTATACCTTTGGACAATAAGTTTTCTGCGAGACTAACTGCAGGGCTTTCTCTCAAATCATCCGTACCTGATTTAAATGCCAGTCCTAGGAGTCCTACTTTGACCGGTTTCTTCGACAGTATTAATTTGGTCGCCAAATCAACTTGTGCTTTATTACTTTCAGCTAATGAGCCTAACAAGGGCAAACTAATGTTGTTCACTTTTCCAAAGTAATCAATAGCTCTCACATCTTTAGGCAAACATGACCCACCATATGCAAAGCCAGGTTTCATATATGCTTTCGAAGTATTTAGCTTCTTATCGGAAACCAATATATCCATCACTCTTCTCGAATTAATATTCAGGTGCTTTCCAACTCTTCCGATTTCATTGGCAAACGCAATCTTGGTTGCATGCCAACTATTTGCTGCATATTTTATTAGCTCAGCCTCAGAAGCGTCCATTAAGTGAAATGGCGCATCAATTGTTGCGTACAGTGCTTTCACCATTTCAATCGCAACATCATTGGCACTTCCTATAATAGTGTAAGGTGCTTCATCAAAGTCTTTAATCGCAGTCCCCTCTCTCAGGAATTCTGGATTAAAAGCAAAATTCAGCTTTACACCTTCATATTTACCTACAAGTCTCTTTTCAATTGCCTTAGTTGTACCTGGGAGCACAGTGCTCCTTATTACAATTGTGTGTTCCTTGCCTAAATTATGTACAATAGCTGCAATATCTTCACACACTTTATCTACATACGAAAGATCCAGAGCTCCGTCTTCTCTACTGGGAGTACCAACGCTTATTAAAGAAACATCACTGTTTTCAATAGCATATTTTACATCTATCGTAGCTTCTATTCTCTTAGACCGGATCCCATCTTTCAGCAATTCAGTTAAACCTGATTCTATAATTGGCGGTATCGCTCTATTAATGTTATCCACTTTAAACTTGCTCACATCAACCCCTATGACATTAATTCCATCTCTTGCAAAGCATGAAGAAGAAACAATTCCAACGTAACCTAAACCAAAAACACTAACTGTCATTTATTTTATCTTTATAACTGTCTTTATTTCAGAAGGCAAAGATAGTATTTGATTTAAGACTATTGTAACCGTTGGCACTTTAATTCCAAAGCATGGAGAATACCAACCACCTTCATTTTCTCCTTTAAGCAATGTACATTCCATACTCTCAGGATAGATCATGGTTAAAATATTATCATTCCTTTTTAAATAGAGTTCATTTTTTTGTTGAGAAACAGAAACTTCTGGGTGAAGATGAAACCTAATTTGAACTTGTTTTTTATTTGCTCCCTCTAATTTATCAATAATAATTAACTGAGTGTCTTCTAACAATATCTTCCTAATATGCTTTACCCCATACTTTTCATAGCCAGTATGAAAGGCTTCCATACAAAGTGGATCCGGTTGAAAATTGAGTAGTTCAGCATGCGCATGATCACCCCAAAGAAATGGTCCCTGCTGATCAGATTGGTCTTCACTTTCAACCAGTAAGGTATTGTGAGCCCTAGTACTCCTAAAATACTCACGCCAACGCAGATCATTATGATAAGAATATGTCCCAGTGTCTACAAAAAATTCTTTCTCATCTACAGCCAACATAAACGACAGCGCATCAGCATGGCCATGTGCAGCCATTTTTCCCATGCCTAGAGGGCCAAAATCAAAGTATAAAGCAACTTTTAGATTATTTACTTTTCTTTCCAAAGCAATTATTCCAGCTTCTTCTGAAACAATATCATCAACACTAAAGTGCTTATCCCCTGTTTCACTTAGGAATATGTAATCTGCCAATTTATTTAACCACGGAAGTTGTTTACTTTCAAAAACATTCAACTGCAATACTATTCCCTCGTCACCATCGCCGTAATTGGGGATAAAACCTAGTACATCTGTTATTCCTCTATGGAATGTGATCATTTTGTATAGAGTGGCCTTATATGCCTCATCAAAATCATCGCTACACTCGAATAAACTAAGCAAGCCAAATTGTATCACAAAGCTTTGGTAAGAAAATCCCAGTTCTTTATTAATTCCATCTTTATAGTTCTGTCGGCAAACCTCCTTATTCAGAACAGTTAATGCTTTTTTTCTCCATCTTTCTGATTTTTTGTAAAAAGGCCAAACGACCGATGCAATATAAAGACCTGCCATCTCGCCAATAAGATGATTGTTAGCGGAAGACCCACGTGAAAAGGTGTTCTCTATAAAACGTTGATGAAAATAGATGGAATCCCATAAATATCCTTCATCACCAAAAATATCATCGAAGTATTTACTCTCTTTTAAAAGCCTGTAAAGGTAAACCCAGGAGATCAATCTAATACCTTGTTCCAAAGGATGAGTCCAATTAACTCCAACTAGATACGCATTATTTTGCACCCAACTTTTAAGCTGCTTATCGATTTCAGCAGCATACTTTTCATTTTTAGTCAGTTGAAAAGCAACTGCCAATATTGTCAAATGATGATGCCTGTTTTTTTCCCACGTATTCTTGATATTTCCGACTAAGTCTTCATTCCTGTGATTAATATCAAATCCGAATTTATGAGGTGCTTTCACCTTACTTTCAGGATCGCAGTGCCAGTCAATTTCAGGCTCAAAACAATCACTCAATCCAAAAAACAGCCATTGATGCTGCATATACTTGTCTGCCTCTATCAGAATTTTATCCTGCTCGACTGATTCTAGTAAAATACCGATTTGTTTTTCTTGCAGCCGTTTAAAAATTGGTATCGGCGCAGTATGATTCTTCTTTAATTTCCAAAGTTTTTTCTTTAGTACAAAACCTAATCTCCACAAGAATTCAGATAAGCTCATTGCGGAAAGCCTATTGATGTACCATTTTAAGGTATTTGCTTTCATTGCCTGCAAATATCAACATCTCGAAAGAAATTTAATATCAATCGAGGATATTTATTCAGAACAACCTTAGACCTTACTAACCGCTTTAAGGAATTGATTTGCCATATTTTGTATTGTATACTGTTTAATGGTATCCCAGGCCTTTATTCTTTTATCCAGTAAAAGCTCTGGATTTTCTCTGTATATATCAACTATATAATCTGCAAAAGCAGCAGCAGAAGTATCTCTTGAGAAGATTATGGAGTTGTCATCATTTAGATAATCATACTCAGGTTTATGATAATCACTATCAATAACTACCGGAACAAGATCGAAACACATTGCGTGTAACACACCCAAG
>JBCBHL010000426.1:0-6123 GCA_038525605.1 Bacteroidota bacterium | reverse complement strand
AGCAGGGATTGGATAATCCACTTTGTTAGGGTCAGAATTTGTATCAACCATCGCGAACACAGGGATGTTCAACTTGTGAGCTTCCGCAATAGCGATGTGTTCTCTTTTGATATCAACAACAAATAATGCTGCTGGTAATCTAGTCAGATCGGAAATTCCACCTAATACCCTTTGAAGTTTCTCTTTTTCTCTGGTGATCATGAGTCTTTCTCTCTTGGCAAGTGCCTTGTAAGAGTCTTCCTTCATCATCTTGTCCATAGAAGCCATTTTTTTCAACGACTTTCTAATCGTAGAGAAGTTTGTAAGCATACCACCTAACCATCTTTCGGTTACATATGGCATTTTAAGTCTTGCTGCTTCTTCAGCCACAAGATCTTTTGCCTGTTTTTTAGTAGCAACAAACATTATTTTTCTACCTGACTTCACAATGTTTTTGATTGCGTTAGCTGCCAGGTCAAGGTTGTCAAGCGTCTTGTTTAGATCAATGATATGAATACCATTTTTCTCCATGAAAATGTAAGGAGCCATTCTGGGATCCCATTTTCTTGTCAGGTGTCCGAAGTGTACACCAGCATCTAAAAGATCTTTATATTCTATTTTTTCCATTAATCTAAAATCTATCGTTTACTGAACTGGAATCTTCTTCTTGCTTTTCTTCTTCCGTATTTCTTCCTTTCAACCATTCTAGGGTCTCTAGTCATAAATCCTTCTTTCTTCAAAGCAGGTTTAAACTCAGCGTCAACTTCTACTAACGCTCTGGAAATTGCCAATCTGATCGCTTCTGCCTGTCCTTTGCTTCCTCCACCATCAACATTGATTTTGAAATCAAAGTTGCCATCCTGCTCTACCTGAACCAATGGCTGCTTTACGATTAATTGTAAAATTTCGGAAGGAAAGTAAACGGATAGTTTTCTATTGTTTACTAAAATTTCACCGTTACCTGGTTTCATGTACAACCTGGCTACTGATGTTTTTCTACGACCTATTGTGTTTGTAACTTCCATTATAACTTAATTTCTTTAGGTTGCTGAGCTTCGTGTGGGTGCTCACTACCTTCGTATACATAAAGATTCTTGAATAATTGTCTTCCAAGTCTGTTTTTTGGAAGCATACCTCTAACGGCATTTTCAATTAATAAAGTAGAAGACTTTGCTTTCAACTCATTTGCTGTAGTGTGTCTCTGTCCACCTGGGAAACCTGTATGTCGAACATATACTTTGTCCGTCCATTTCTTTCCTGTAAGCTTGATTTTGTCAGCGTTCAACACGATAACATTATCGCCACAATTCACATGTGGAGTATAACCAGGCTTATGCTTACCTCTGATCAATTTAGCAATCTCACTTGCTACTCTTCCTAACACTTTCGAATCAGCATCAACTACCAGCCAGTTATTCTCAGCTGTAGCCTTATTAAGTGAAATCGTTTTATAACTTAAAGTATCCAACTTCTTTATTTTTTAATGACGCAATAAACCCTTCCTTCCTGAAAAGGGACACAAAAATAGATTTTATATTTTTTAAAAACAAAGCCACCCACAATTTTTATAGAAGAATCATTTGTTTTTTCTCATTTGTTCCACTAAAACCCTAAAATCCTTCGGATATGGGGCTTCTACAGATATGTTTTTATCGTCAACGTCCGAAAACTCCAGTGAAAAAGCATGTAGAGCCATCCTCGACATGATAGGCTGTTCCTCCGTCCACTTTTTAAGATTGTAATTTCTCTTCACAGAAGAAAGGTAGAAAAGCCTGCCTCCATAGTTTAGATCTCCGGTAATAGGAGACCTTAGATCAGCAAGGTGAATTCTGATCTGATGCGTTCTGCCTGTATGTGGTATGCATTCTACCAGAGTATGCATTTTAAAACCTTCCAGGCTATTGAAATAAGTAAGCGATTGTTTTCCCTGACGGAAATCTATTCTTACGGTACCTTTTCCCGTCACCTTAATCGGTTTGTCAACTTTTACCTGATCGTATTCATGGATGCCATCAACCATTGCATGATAGATTTTTTTCACCTTCCTGTTTTCAAATTGCATGGATAGGTGTCTGTGAGCATCTTCATTTTTGGCGAATGCGATAGCACCCGATGTATCTTTATCCAATCTGTGACAGATCAACAGGTCTTCATAATAAGCTTTCGCACTTTTTAATAAGTTCAGACCATCATTTCGATCTTCAAGGGTCGATAGTCCCGCAGGTTTATTGATGATCAGGAAATTATCGTTTTCGAAAAGAATTGAATCTGCCAGTGAAAATTTTTTCATCGGGCAAAATTAGCTTGTTTTATTTATAAATTCCTCCCTCTCATGCACAAGTAACTAGTTATTTTAGAGCTTGTGCAATTCTTAACGAAAAACTAATTTTCTGATTTGCTAGCTGCAGTTTCGCTTAATTAAGCCTTTAGCCTCCGAATGTGAAATCTCTGCAATATTGAGGTTTGAGCAAATCTTTGAGAATCAATGAATTTTATTCATCATCGAATTCATCGAGTTCTATGTTGTCATCACTGAGGTCTTTCTTTAAAGTAAACCTAAACTCTGATCCTTCACCTACTTTACTTTTTACTTCTATTTTTGATTGGTGGCCTTCCAGAATATGTTTAACGATGGCAAGTCCCAGGCCAGTGCCACCCTTTTCTTTAGATCGGCTTTTATCAACTCTGTAAAAACGCTCAAAGATTCTGTTGATATCAGCCTCCGGAATTCCTTCACCCGTATCTCTTACATATATAGTAATGGAATCGTCATTATCGGCATAGCCAATTTTTACTTTACCATTTTTATTAGTGTATTTGATGGCATTAGAGACCAGATTGAGTAAAACCTGATAGATCCTATGGGAGTCACCAAGAACGAAAATACCTCTCGACTTTTTATAGTTAAGTGTGATGTCTTTTTTAATAGCTTTGTTTTCCAATTGATCGAAGACCTCTTCTATCGTTTCTTTAAGGCTAAAAGAGGTGACATGCATTTTGATCTCCCCTGTTTCAATTTGAGAGAGCGTCAGCAAATCATGGACCAGCATATCTAAGCCATCGAGACTTTTCGCCGCTTTCTTTAAAAACTTACTTCTTACTTTTTTGTCTTCAATGGCACCATCTAACAAAGTGTGAACAAACCCCTGTGCAGCAAAAATCGGGGTTTTCAGTTCGTGAGAAACATCCGCCATGAACTCCCTGCGGAAGTTTTCCATTCTTTTGAGTTCCGCGATCTCTCTTTGTTTGTTTTCGGCATAGCTGTAAATCTCCCTATTGATTCTCTTCATAGGGTTTAGCGGACTGCCATTCGGGTCGATTACAAAATTCAGATCTTCCTTGTTGATTTTATTCAGCGCATCGTATATGTTATTAATGTGTCTGAAAAAAAGGAACTCAAGCACTAACCTAACCAGGATGTAAGTAGATGAAAGTGATAAAGTAAATGCTATGATCAGAATAGTAACAGTTGTGCCATCAACCAAGTTAAGAAATGCAGTGGTAATTACCGCTACAATTGAAGATACCATAAGTCCGATGGCACGGGAATTTAACTCCATATTGGATTAATTGTATTCGAATTTATAACCTACTCCTTTGACGGTAGTAATATAGCCTTCACCGATTTTCTCTCTTACCTTTCTGATGTGAACGTCAACTGTTCTGGCCAGGACATAAACATCAGTACCCCAGATATTTTTCAATAAATCATCTCTGCTGAATACCTTGCCAGGATTTTGTGCCAAAAAGTAGAGCAGCTCAAATTCTTTCTTCGGTAAGTTTATTTTTTCCTCTTTGCTCGTAACCGTATAACTGGATCTGTCTATGGACAGGTCACCAACAGATATTTTATTCTGATTCTTTTTCTTTTTAGACTCTCTTCTGAACAGTGCATTGATTCTACTCATCAACGCCCGGGGCTTGATAGGTTTGGTGATGTAATCGTCAGCTCCGGTTTCGAATGCTGCTACCTCACTATACTCTTCTGATCTTGCTGTTAGAAATATGACAAAAACATTCTGTAGTTCGGGGGTTTCCCTGATGAGCCTACAGGTTTCTACTCCGTCCTGTTTTGGCATCATGATATCCAGCAGGATCATATCAGGGATGAAATTTTTGGCTATTTCCAAACCTTTTACACCATCGCTGGCAGTTTTTACTTCATAACCTTCTTTACTGAGGTTGTATTTAAGAAGTTCGAGGATGTCGGATTCATCATCTACTACCAGAATTTTTTGAGATGTCTTGTTGCCCATGTCGCAATTTTTTTGGTGTTATCTTTTAATAGCTGTCTTAATATTAAATTAAAGTATAATTAACACTGTCAAATTCGATTAGCTGGATTCAATCGAAAATTAACAAAATTTATTAACTCTGTTCGATTTTAGATAAAAATATCATCATTTTCAGATCAAATGGGAATCATAATAATTTAGTAATATGCTGCCATGTCAAATCGAACAAGACCGATGCGAAATTTATAAAGAAGGGTATCTGTCAGCATAATACCGGATGAAGTTTTTGATGTTACTACCGTGGATTTTTATAAAATCCTGATCGAAGATGTTCTGCTTTGCCCTGTATCGTTGAAATGCCATGAAGTAAGCATTGTTCGGCATTCTTCTGGCAAATACTTTCCTGAATCTGGCATCTGTAGGGAAATCAATACTGTCGAGTGATTCAACAATTTGTTTGATAAGATTTCCTTTGAATTGGTTTTTAATAGTTGTGTCAGATTCATTCATGAATGCTTCTGAGCGGTACAATTCATCCAGGCTTTTATATCCTCGCAACATGTGGTCCGCGAAGCTTTTACTGTCATCAAAAGATCGGAGATATTCTTTTACCTGATCAGATTCTTTCCCATACTTCTGATGTAGGAATCTAAGTGCACCTTTTTCACCTACGAATGTTGCCAGGTTTTCATTGAATTCGAGGCTGTCTTTTACAAAAAGAGTTGCATGGGTTAGCTCATGCATGATCAACTCCGCCAGTTGTCCGTCCTTTCTGTTGAGCATATTGGAAAGTATCGGATCCTTGAACCATCCAAGAGTAGACCAGCCACCTACTGTTCGAATTTGTGTGTCAAGTCCCTCCTTCAACAATTCTTTCCTTTCCTCCTTGGCTCTTTCAAGATCAAAAAAACCTTTATATGAAAAAGTTCCTAATAACGGAAAACCCCATTCTTTAGGTTTCATTTCATATTTAGCAGAAGCAGATAAATTCCATAAGATACTTTTACCCTGCTGATCGAATAAAGTCGTGTAGTTATCAGAATTTTTAAGTCCAAGCGAATCAATGGCGAATTGTCGCACTTCCTGTATAAACCTGATTTTTACTTTTAATGAATCCGGAAAGCTCGGGTCGTTGAGATATTCTTCTACAGGTTTTGCATTTGCGAGTACGCGATACTGACCCTTAGCCTGCATGATCCCATAAGATATAAGATCGCGATATATGAGGAGAAGAATTAGTAAAATTGAGAGGGCGGTAATCAGTATTTTCCTTTTCTTACCTTTCATTTTCGTTGTTAATGAGCTTACTGATGCTAAACTATTTAACATCCTGTTCAGATACCAAAATTTTACAATAAACAAATATATCTTAGTGGGAAATGCCAGGCAATTCCTGCTAAGTTTGCATGAGCGTATGCCATATTGAATGGTTTTGCTAAAAAAATTAGTTTTTTAAAATAATTACTAATAATTTTGGCTAATCTTAAAATGAAACAAAATCTTCCATATAACGGAAGGCATAAGTATTTAAGTTATGAGTGATAAAAATGAAAAGTTAAAAGCCTTACAACTAACCATCGATAAGTTGGAAAAAACTTATGGTAAAGGCACAGTAATGAAATTGAGCGACGAGAAGATTGTCGATATACCGGTAATTCCCACAGGTTCCCTGGGACTAGACATAGCCCTCGGTGTCGGAGGTATTCCAAAGGGTAGGGTAATTGAGATCTTTGGTCCTGAATCTTCAGGAAAAACTACGCTTACGATGCATTGCATTGCTGAAGCTCAAAAGCAAGGTGGGCTGGCAGCATTTATTGATGCCGAACACGCTTTCGATAAAACTTATGCCGAAAAACTGGGAATCGATACTGAAAACCTGTTGATTTCTCAACCGGATAATGGAGAGCAG
>JBCBHL010000425.1:0-6128 GCA_038525605.1 Bacteroidota bacterium | reverse complement strand
ATTCTATCATTTATTGTCATAATTATCTTTTATCTTTTTATAAAATACAGGCTTTCCGGTCAACTGCACTCTTAACTTCACACCGTATTCATGAAAATTAAAGCCGTTGAAAGTATCATTTGCTGCTGTAGAATACTGACCGAAAACTTCCAGTCTAAACTGCTTGTATTGCTGTATCACACTCAACTTGGCCCGTAGCGAAAACTCTTCCACGTCAGTATTCCACTGGAAACCATAGGCCGACTCAGCTTGCAGCTTTGTGGGATATTTGGATTTGATGCTGTAGGTAAATCCTGCAAACACTTCCACCTGCTGGTGCTTCAGAGGGCTGAAATAGTCAGTGGGACGTGATTCATTGAAAGTGATATGTAAGTAGTTGACACCTGTTTTCAAATACTTCTTCTTGCCAATATTTTGATAGACTGAAGTAAACAGCAACGTTCGCTGATTACCATCGCTGAGAAAAGACTTCATCAATTCCGTATAATTCCCAATACCGGACTGCGCGATGTAAAAGTTACTTTGCAAAAACAGGTGATCGGCCCTTAGCTGCCTGCTGAACAAAGCATTATTGAAATCAAGCAATTCAGACTTATATCCGGTACTGATGCCCAGCAGCTTATTGATTCTTAGTTTCGCCATCATTCGCATCAGGTAATTGCTGGAGGTAATCCCTTCAATATTATTGCGCAAGAGCTTTATCTCGGACTCAAAGTTTACCATTGAATTAAACTGATAGCTACTGTAAACTCCAAATACCTCCTTTTCCGAATATGCATCACTTCCCTGCATCCGGTACTTTTTGTTTTCATAATCAACCCCAACTTTTAACTCCGGAGTTATACTCAGACTACCTCCGGTCCGATAAGCCCGGTTATAACTGCCGTCACTGGAACCACTAAGGACGTAAGCACCGTGCACCTCCGGGCTATGGCTATCGTTGAGTTTTTTAATGAAAGCCAACACATCAGGCTGGTTTTCAAAAATCTCTTCAGATCTAAATGCCGCATCGTAAGACTTGCTATCCAGTTTCAAAGCATGAAAAGCATCAGCAATTCCCAGATTTCCGGCAAAGGAACGCTCTTCCCTTGTCAATCCCGCTCGATAATCTTCAACACCCTTTTCAAAGTCCGCATCATACATCGACAGCTGTGCTCCGGCAAACAACACGGACGCTTTTTCACCATATTCATCCGTCAAAGACTGATGATATTCCTTCGCTTTCTTCAATTCACTATTCCATAGCAATGCATTGAGCAAATGAAGCCTTACAGCCATCTTCTTCTGAGGATCCCCTACTGGAATCCGGTTGGCACTATCTGCCAGCTGATAGGCTTCCTCCTGATTCTTACCGGATAGATGCAATACCAGCGATTGTTGCATCAGCGAATTAGTTTTACTCTTCAGCTTACTAAAACTCGCTAACGCTTCTTCATATTTTTTTGCTCGCATCATCATAGATCCTTGTAGCATCCTTGAATCCTGGTCTTCAGCATCGTTTGCCAGGTTTTCGTCGAGCAATGCAAGTGCTCTCTCAAAATCCTGCTGATCTGATCCGAAGTAATTCGCATAGCCTAAAATGATGTACTTTCTCGAGATTTTGGCCTGCCCGTTTTGGGGATCCAGCACTATCGCTTCTTTAATTGTTTCATAAGCCTGCTCATATTTACCAGCCATCGAATAGCTGTTCGCAAGCCCTAACCAGGCAGCAAACAACTGATCATCGGTCTCCAGCAGGGACTTGTAAACAGGTATGGCTTTCAGGGGCTGTTTTCCCCAGAGCTGTGCCTCTGCCAGGTTCAGCAACACTTCCTGGTCCCGGGCATACTTCCTGTTGAGGTCATTAAAGATTCCGAGTGATACTTCAGGATTTCCCGACAGGCCTACTGCCCTGCCATAACAGATTAATGCCGTTTTATTTTCCGGTGACTTTTTGAGGACATCTTTAAAAAATGCTTTTGCAGATTCGAACTCGCCTGTTTCAAGCTGTCGAAATCCTTTGGTCATATCCTGACCTGCCAGATCGATGTTGGCCAGAAGTAATAACGGCAGGAGAAAATAGCCTCTTATTAAAATGCTGTAGGTGTTCATTGTTTTTTTAGTTTGCTGTTTTCTCAAAACTAAAGGCTATCTGTACCTGCTTTACTGCAAAAAGGATGACCGTCAATATAGAGCAGTTCGGATGCGATTCGGTCACTAAATGCTATTGAAAGAAGATGAAAGCAATCGATCCGATGATTGATGCTATTCGTCGGCCTCAGTCAAAGGAGTCTCTGACCAGGTATTACATTCACAATAAAAAGTCTTATGAATATTACATTGGAAAAACTAAAACAGCCCGGCGATCTGGGCTCAATTGAAAACATCATTGAAACCAGAATTCATGAAACAGCAGATTTTCAGATCAGCCTGGAGAATATTGATTACATCAATCTGGCAAATTTCAATGCGCTCATCAAGCTGTACATGAAGCTTACCAGAACGGGGAAAAATATCCTATATATCAATTGTACTTCGGAGAAAATTAAATTATTAATCCAGAAAACTCAGTTTTACCATGTATTCAGCACTTCGAAATAAGAAAAGCCTTTTAGTTGCAAGGCTCCTGAAGCCTACCTCTGTTTTCATGATCAGCACAATGATTGTGAACGGTGGCAATTATTTATATAATCTGTGGCTTGGACGCACTCTTGGCCCTGCTGATTTTTCTGAAGTCGGGCTTTTACTCACATTCCTGCTGATCCTCTCCTTTGCCGGGATGACCTATCAGCTGGTAGCTTCCAAATTCGTGATTGATCTTGATGATCATTTAGTTAAGCCGTTTTCCTATCTGCTAAAGAAAAGAAGCTGGCAACTTGGTATTGTCTTTACGGTATTAATTATAGCGTTTTCCGGTGGCATTACGGAGTTTTTTCATTTGAAAAGTCGATGGTCTGTGATGCTGTTTGCCCTATCGATTCCTGTCTATTTTCTGCTGAGTTCTGAAAGAGGGTTGCTACAAGGCAGGCAATCTTTTATTGGCTTATCTCTCTCCTATCAACTGGAAATCTGGTCTAAGTTTATTGCCACGTTGTTGCTGTTGTATTTATTCAGAGATCAGGCGGGTATTGCCATATCATTATCCATGCTGTTGTCGATCTTCATTAGCAAATATTTTAGAAACACCGAATTTGAAATTTCCTCCGGTTCTGCAGTAAAAATACCAAAGCACATCATCAAAAAAATACTGATGTTTGCAGGCTTTACACTTAGTTATGAACTGATACAAATAACCATCAATTATGGCGATTTACTGATGGTAAAGCATTATTTCGACCCGGAAACGGCCGGATTATACACCGCTGTAGCGCTCATTGGTAGAATTATTTATTTCATTACCTGGATGATGGTGATGGTTTTGATCCCTACTATTCTTCAAAAAAGAAAAGACGGTTTCCCTTATAAAAAAATCATGTTCAGCTACCTGACAGTAATTACCACTGCTTCATTACTCATCATTACCTTTTCAGCAGGTTTTCCAGAGCTGACTATCAGACTGCTATTTGGAGATGCCTTTATTCCTTTTGCACCGATTTTGTGGAAGTATGCGTTGGCTACCTCCTTGTTTGCACTTGCCAATCTGTTTATCTACTATTTTATTTCGATCGAATATTACCGATCGGTATATCTGGCCGGGATTTTTGCAGTGATTCAATTGGGCTTATATGTGCTGTTTCACAATTCCATCGATCAGATCATCGAGATACAGATCATCATGATGGGCACTTTGTTTGTTATTCAACTTGGGATTTTCATATTCAAAAAATAAAGCCGATAGAGCCTTTATAAGACTACAGTTCAAAACGATCAACTGATCGGCTGATTTCCATCACCCACAGAAATATTATCATATGCAAACTGAATATTCCTAAATTAGAACTATCAAATTAATCTAATAGCAGAGCATATGAAATTTTTTAAAAGAATACTTTTTGGCATAGACGAGCAGGAATCATACAAAATTAAATATTCTAAAAGCTACAATGAGTGGTATGTATCATTTAAAGAAAGCATCGTTTACATTGGTGAAAAAGATCAATGTGAGCATTACATAGCAAATGTCAGCGATTTATAAAATAAGGATTCCCGGAATAGCTTGAGGTATACGATTCATCTGATCTGCTGGTACATCAAGCTATCCCTGACGAAGTATCTTCTCCATTTTCTTACCTTTCGCCAGCTCATCCACGAGCTTATCCATGTAACGTGCCTGCTTTGTAAGGGGTGTTTCTATTTCTTCGATCCTGTAGCCACAAATAACGCCTTTAATCAGGTGTGCATTGGGGTGTAAATCTGCATCGGCGAAGAAGGTTTCGAAAGTTGCCTTATCCTCTATGAGCTTTTGCAGTTTCTCTTCATTGAAACCAGTCAGCCATTCAAGTACCTGATGCAACTCTTCAAGTGTGCGGCCTTTCTTTTCAACTTTTGTGACATAATGAGGATATACCGAGGCAAATGTCAAATTAGCGATCCTTTCGTCATGTTCCGGTGTTGTAGTCATATGCTTTGAATTGTTAAAAAATCATGAATCAATTCGCGATTATCCTGTAAAATAAATTGTTTAAAGGATTTTAAAAAATAGCAAAGAGGTGAATTTCACTGTTATAATCCCACCAAAAGATCGCTGAAGTTCGAAATTCCAAATACTGAACACCTCAACACTAAGTAGCCAACCCGGTTCGCTTAGTTGCTCAGCAGATCGCGAGGTTGGATCACATCAACTCTAACCACTTCTCCATCGTTGAAAGTAAAAACCTCGACAATGTTCTGGCCGTTTACATCAGCTTCATCGAGCCAGACTTTGTCGTGAAGTACTACTTTGTTATCGATCTCTACGAGATACTGAATTTCAGATCTGATTTCCGGATGATTTTCAAAATGATTGGCCCGATTAACTTTAATTGCTTCCCTCCCGCTGATCACCATCTTCGAGTCTATGAAAATCTCAACGTTTTCGGCAAAACTCGCAACATATTTCCCGGCATCCTTTTCATTGACCGCTTCAATCAATGACACAACAATTTCACTCTGTCTCCCAGCAACTTCAAAATTCGGTTTTGATGTGTTTTCGCAACTTTGCAGCATTGCCACAATTCCAATCAATCCTGCAAACATTCTTTTCATATATCTCATCTATTTATCCAATTTGTTATCAACTACCCTAACTTGACTGACAAGCAATTAGCTCGTAGTAATCAAACCGATGATATTTCCGGCAATATCTTCGAACCAGGCAAACTCCCGACCATCCGGCAATTTGGTTGGTTTCACCAATACTTTACCTCCTTTGACCTCAATCATTTCCAAATCTGAATGAAGGGTATCGGTTTCAATGTAGATTGTGACATATTTTTGAGGGTCTTCCGGCCCAAGTTGATTGATATGACCGCTTAAGGCATCTTTTTGTCCAGTGTCTATGATGGCAGAATTTCCATGTTTTTTCAATTTCCAGTCAAAGACCTCCTCATAAAACGCTGATGTTTTCTCAATGTCGCTACAGCCTATTTCGAAATGTACTACTGTTCTTTTCATGACATTTAAGATAATGAAAACTGGTCAAAGTTGATGAACATCATCTGGCAAGCAATTCCACTATTAACCAACATCTAATTCACCCATTGCCATTCTGTTACAATTTAGAAGAATCTCCTGCAAATCGTTACCTTCAGATTTTAAGGGGTCAATCGCCTTGATCAAATCTACCCGCATTTTAAAAAGTGCTGATTTATCTGATTGTTCAGCAGACTTTACCATTTTTATTTTGAGTTTCGATTCATTTTGATTTTGCTTTGGGTTGAACCAACCATTGAGCTCACTACACTGATGGCATATTCCATTCTTATTGACCAAAGCACATCTTTTGTCAAAAATGTCAGTCATGGTTTTTCTGGACGACTGTAAAAAGTACTTGACCTGTCCTTCCGTATTATCAATGATCATCATAATTTCCTTCACAGAGAAATCATATACATCCTTCAATAGCAAGGCCACCTGATTTTCTATTGGAAGGTTCTTTGATAATACGGAAGGACAGGTCAAGTACTTTTTACAGTCGTCCAGAAAAACCATGACTGACATTTTTGACAAAA
>JBCBHL010000424.1:0-6135 GCA_038525605.1 Bacteroidota bacterium | reverse complement strand
TCAAATAACGCCTGATCGGATTTTCCCAAAAAACCAGTCCAATAGAACCCTAAGAAAATGAAAGAAGATTTTCACCATACGGTTATTATATAGTGGCAGCAGCTACGGTATCTTTGATTTTATTAGGGTTCTATTGGACTGGTTTTTTGGGAAAATCCGATCAGGCGTTATTTGAAGCCTACTTTGAGCCGTACGAAAATCTGATCAGCAGCAGAAACACCGACTTCTCTCAGTTGGAAGAAGGAATGCAGCTTTACTCGGCTGCAAAATATGCGGAGGCGATAGCAGCATTTGAAAAGTATCCGGACAATACAAGCGACGAACTGCATTTTTACCGGGGAATCAGTTTACTGGCAGTAGGTAGGGTGGCAGATGCTATCGCTGATTTCGAAAAGGTAAGGTCAGGTATGTACCATCAGCAGGCAAAGTGGTATCTGGCGCTGAGCCAGCTAAGAGCAAAGCAACGTTCACGAGCAGTAGAGACACTTCATATGATTGGTGCAGGAGATTTCAACCATCAGAACGCTCAAGAACTAATCGAAGAATTGCAATAGCATTTTAAATCCGATCTTGTTTATTCATTCTGATCATTTACATGTAATTGAGTGACGATTCTTTTGACATATGCAGTAGGTTTTTATGAGACGTAGATGTGCTTCGGTGAAGTTACGACTGATTTCATATATAATAGTTGATCTGGCAGAGTCATCAGTTATTTAGAGAATTAAATAACAATCGAATTAGAGAAGTATAAAATCTGAATCATCTGATCCTTAAATAATATATGAATACACTGGACAAATTCTTTTTCCATTTCTCAATAAAATACGTTTTCTTGGTAGAATGATATTGATTGACTGGATCGATAAAATCAATGAGACAATCGGGAAGTTATTTTCCTGGCTTACAACCTTACTGATGGTTGTGATCTGTTTTGATGTGCTGATGCGTTACGTTTTTGCCAGCAGCTCAGCTGCAATTACGGAGACAGAATGGCATATTTTTGCCGCCATCTTTATGTTGGGAGCAGCCTACACGCTTAAATATGACAAGCATGTAAGGGTGGATGTTTTTTACACGAACTTCAGCGATAAGGGAAAGGCGTGGGTAAACCTGGTAGGTACTTTACTGTTCTTGTTTCCATTTTGCTATGTAGTGATCCGTTCTTCAATTCCCTTTGTTGAAAACTCATTTGCAGTGAGAGAGACAAGTCCTGACCCGGGAGGACTGCCTGCCCGATACCTGATAAAATCTGTAATACCAATAGGCTTTATCCTGTTGCTGTTGCAGGGAGTATCAGTTTTGTTGAAATGTATAAAAACAATTAGCAAATGAGCGAGTACTTACCGATCATACTATTTGCAGTTGTCTTCCTGGTGATTTTGTCCGGTTATCCCGTTGCACTGACATTAGGAGGTCTTTCTGTTTTGGTAGGCATATTCGTTTTTGACGTTGATTTTTTTTACTTATTGTCCCTTCGAGTCTATGGTACCATGAGCAATTTTGTTCTCATTGCAGTACCACTGTTTATATACATGGGCATTATGCTGGAAAAGTCAGGGTTGGCTGAAAGCCTGTTGGAGACGATGGCCCTGTTATTTGGAAGATTCAAAGGAGGGCTGGCTATAGCAGTTGTTATTGTGGGAGCGATGCTGGCGGCTTCTACGGGCATTGTAGGAGCAACTGTTGTCACAATGGGACTTATCAGTTTACCTACGATGTTAAAACGTGGATATAGTAAATCACTGGCTACCGGTACGATAGCTTCGGCCGGAACCCTGGGGCAGATTATCCCACCGTCAGTGGTATTGGTTTTACTGGGCAGTGTCTTAAATGTTTCGGTAGGGCAGTTGTTTCAAGCGGCAGTTATACCAGGAGTATTATTGGTAGTTTTATATCTGATATACATCATCGTCGTTTCTTATGTTTCGCCTGAAAAGGCACCAGTGATGCCAACGGAAGAATTAAAAGAATTCTATGCAGACGGTATGTTGAAAAAGGTGGTAAAGGCCTTTGTGTTACCTTTTTTACTCATCCTGGCGGTATTAGGTTCTATCTTTGCCGGAATTGCCAGCCCCACTGAAGCTGCAGGAGTAGGAGCATTTGGCGCAACTATTTTAACTGTTGTCAGCGGTAAATTTTCGCTCAGAGTACTTAAAGAAGTGATGAAGGAAACCACTTTTCTCACTTCTATGGTGTTTATGATTCTTATCGGAGCAACCGCCTTTTCATTGGTTTTTCGCGGATTAGAAGGAGATGATTTGTTAATTGGCTTGATAAAAGATGCCAATTTATCACCTGGGGCATTTTTGGCAGTAGTCCTGATTGTAGTTTTTATAGTGGGTTTTTTTATCGATTTCATCGAGATAGTTTTCATCATTGTTCCTGTGGTTGCGCCAATTTTTCTCGCCTTGGAAATTGATCTGGTTTGGATAGGCATCTTACTGGCTGTCAACCTGCAAACGTCATTTCTCACGCCTCCGTTTGGATTTGCATTGTTTTATCTGAAGGGTGTTGCTCCGGATTCTGTCAAGACTACCGATATCTATAAAGGGATCGTGCCATTCGTTTTAATCCAGATCGCTTTCTTATTAATGTTGATTGCATTTCCTGAAATAGTTTCGTTTTTACCTGGGGTACTGGCTGATTAGAGTAAATATTTTGTATTCTTGGTTTCAGAGAAAATGAACACTTTTCAATATTTTTTGCAGGCATAAAGTGCTGATCAGAAGAGGTTTTACTTAATATTATTTAGAAGTTCCCTACTCAATTGTCACACTATTGATCAATCTTCTACTATATAACCAGACCAAAATCATTAGACATAGTAAGGCAAGCCTTCGGAATTTACAAGACTTGCCAGAAGAATATATAAGAATTGAAAGTGGAGTCTTCTAATAAGGTCATTTTAATGAATGTTTAAATTCTTGTGAATTGCCATTAAATGATATGAAGAGATTCCGCGATCAGGTTAGCAAAACAGATAGGTGAGGGCACTAGTCCTCATTTATTTTTATGTTTCGACTTATTCTTCCTGAATAAAAAAGATAGAAATCAAAGTAAAGATGGTGCCTTCTTTGGTGCAATATTCAAGATTATGAATGGTGGATAGCAAGGCCAGGACTAGCTAGTTGCGCTAAAATTCGCTTGTCAGCATAAGCGCCACCATTATAAAAATAGCCTGGACGAAGAACAGTTCGTTAAGGAATAAAATTCGATGAATCGTTTTTCATCCAAGCTATTTTACTCGCTCATTGGTATCACAAAGCCTATGCTTCGTCGCTGCACTTGCAATTTATCAAAATTTTAGTGTGATCATCGACAACTGCAAGTAGCCTACATGATCATCTGATGCTCATTTTCGGGTATTCCTAAAAATATATTTTAAAATTAAATACCGATCGGTATTTTTTCGCTATATTTGAATTATGTCTGATAAAGCAGAGCTTACAAAAGCACATATTCTGGAGAACGTTGCTCCTATTTTTAACAAAAAGGGGTTTGTGGCTACCAGCTTATCGGATCTTACACAGGCAACCGGGTTAACAAAAGGTGCGATCTATTGTCACTATGACAACAAAGAGGATCTGGCAGTTCAGGCTTATAAGTTAATGGTTAAAAAGGTGATTCGGCCTTTAACAGAGGTGATGGAGCAACAAAGCCATGCTTCGAAGAAATTGAAGGCACTTACGAACTATTATCGTAATTATCATAAGCTGGCAAAGGATTTTGGCGGTTGTCCTGTGTTGAATATCGGCATCAACGCGCATTATACTAACAGCAAGCTGTTTGAACTGGCAAAGGATATTTCAAAGAAGCTGGAAGACGGACTCAGGATGATCTTAGTTGATGCTGTTGAAGAGGGTTATTTAAAAAAGAGTGCAGACCCCGATGTGTTGGCCAGTAAGATTTTTTCGATGGTTGAGGGTGGGGTATTCATGGCTACTTTACATCATAATGGTAAATATCTATTGTTGATGATGGATGAGGTAGATCAAATAATAGCAGTTAATAGAAAAGAGTAAATTTTTTTTGTGTGATTAGATACCGATCGGTATTTTTAATAATAACAATATGGAGAAAGTTTTAAAGTCGATAAGAACAATCAGGTTTCAGGATTGCGATCCTTTCAATCACCTGAACAATGCCAAATACCTTGATTATTTCATCAATGCAAGGGAAGATCAGCTTATCAAAGAGTATAACTTAGATGTATTCAAGCTCGCTGCTACGGAAGGGAAAAGTTGGGTTATTGCTTCTAATCAGATTGCCTATTTCAGGCCTGCTTTGTTGATGGAAGAAGTGTTGATCGAAACTCAATTAATTGATTTTACAGAAAAAAGTCTACTGGTAGAAATGAGAATGTGGGATGTGGAAAAGACACACATGAAAGCTTTGTTATGGGCGCGTTTTACTCATTTCGATCTTAAAAATCTGAGACCGCTAAGTCACCTGAAGCACTATGGTGATTTATTTTCGGAAGTGAAGTTACCAGTAGGTGAAACCACATTTGAAGGGCGTAGTAAAAATATTGTCAGAACTAGACATTTAGACTCTGTATAGTTCAGCTATCTGTATATGAGAAATGTAAGGCCGGGACTACTGATGGAAGGGCGATTTCCTGTTTAGTTCCGGTCCTTTCATTGAAAACCATCCGTTTTACTGTCACATTTTCTCCAATTCCTCACGCTTGATTAGGGTATTGTTTCTCAAACCTGTAAAAGAAAAGTAACTTTTTAAGCTGATATTCAGCTATTGGTATTTCTATGTCTTTTCAGTTCGACCGCCTATTTTTTTATTAAAAAAAATCCCAAAATAATATACTAAAGGGAGCATTCTTGCATTTAGGTGAGTAAAGCTTCTGTTTCACAAACAGCCAAATGTTGGAATTGCCGACTATTTTTCGATCGATATCTGTTTGAGTCGCTGAGGCTTATTTAAACTCACACTTTATTTAACCTAACTGTAATGAAATATTTAATTTCAACTACCACGCTATTTTTAGTCTGTATTCTGGCGCAAGGACAGACAGTCACAATTAGTGGATATATTCAGGATCATGATACGGGAGAAAACCTGATTGGAGCCACTGTTTATTCTCTTAACGACCAACTTGGAACAACTACAAATTATTATGGCTATTTCAGTCTTACCCTTCCTGCCGGAACAAAGGAGATCATTGTTTCATATGTGGGGTATGAGGAATATCGGTTTACCGAAGAGTTGAAGTCGAATGTTACCAAAACGATTAAGCTCAAAACTGATTTAGTTCTTGAAGAAGTTGTTGTTACAGGAGAGCCTGAAATGGCGGAACGAACTCAGATGAGTACGATAAATCTATCGACGAGAGATATTAAAGCACTACCTGCTTTGCTTGGTGAGGTCGATGTGCTGAAAACTGTTCAGCTGATGCCTGGTGTGCAGTCTGGAAATGAAGGTTCATCAGGAATATACGTGAGAGGAGGAGGGCCAGATCAAAATCTGATACTGCTAGATGGTGTTCCTGTTTACAATGCTTCTCACTTGTTTGGGTTCTTTTCAGTTTTTAATGCTGATGCCATCAATAATGTAAACGTCATCAAAGGAGGATTTCCTGCCAGGTATGGCGGAAGACTCTCCTCAGTTATTGACATCAGTATGAAAGAGGGAAATAATCAGTCTTTTCATGGTGAAGGATCTATTGGCCTGGTTTCTTCCAAGCTTACGCTGGAAGGTCCTGTATTTTCAGATAAGACCTCCTTCATTGTATCCGGTAGGAGAACCTATATTGATGCATTGGCCTCTCCGATTATCAAAGCGGCTTCTCAGGGAACAACAAGAGCCGGGTACTATTTCTATGATTTGAATGCTAAAGTAAATCATCGGTTCTCTGATAATGACAGGGTATACGTTAGTGCTTACACTGGTCTGGATAAAGGTTTTTCGAGGTTTTCAGAAAGTTATTTTTCAGATAATCAGGAATATGAGTTTGAAGAGTATGCGGGTTTGGATTGGGGTAACCTGACTACAGCAGTTCGCTGGAATCATGTGTTCGGCCCTAAGCTGTTTGGTAACCTAAGTGCCACCTACAGCAAGTATGAATTTGACGTAAGGAGTGAATATTCAGAAGATGTTGATGAAAATGGTTCGGTGGTG